>CAXTJC010000017.1:7842-14756 GCA_964244225.1 uncultured Acidobacteriaceae bacterium | reverse complement strand
CGCCAATGACACCGAGAAGCTGTTTCAGCCTCTCAAGCCAGGGCGGTGTGGTCTTCATCACACCTCCTTAGTGGATAACGAAGCTCCCGTTCCTGCGGGAGCTTCGTTGCGTAACGCATCCGTTACGCTGCACTTAGCCTAAGGTCCTCCCAGGATTCTCTGTGGAATATTGCATAAACGGTGCAACTGGAAGGCGGCGCGTCTTACCTCACCAGGCCCGGCCGCCTCACCGCCACCTCGCCCACCAGCTCTCCAAATAGCGTATTCGCCCACGCAAACCAGGCCCGCGTAAACTTCTGCGCATCGTCCTTGTTGTAGCTCTCGTGCATAAACCCGAACCCGCGCGCCGATCCCTTCAGCATCCCGAGCGTCCCGCGGATCTCCGCATCCGAGTCACTCGTCAGCGCATAGACCATCTGCGACATGGGCCAGATGCTATCCAGCCCCACGTGCGGTCCGCCAATTCCCTCGCCCTCTGCGCCCTTGAAGAAGTAGGGGTTCCGCGCACTCCAGCAGAAGGCCCGCGTCCGCGCATAGAGTGCCCTGTCCGCCACACTCGCTCCCATCGCGCCCAGGTACGGCAGCCCCAGCAGACTCGGCACGTTCGCATCGTCCATCAGCAGCTGGGAGCCGAACCCGTCCACCTCGTACGCCCAGATCGTCCCTGCCGAAGTCGGCACGATGGCATGCTGCCGCAGCGCGGCTTCCACCTCAGCGGCCAGTGCCGTCGCCTCATTCGCCAGCACCGCATCGTGCAAGATGGCACTCGCCATCTCCGCCATCTGCCGCAGGCTCACGACAGCAAACAGGTTCGACGGCACCAGAAACGGAAACACGCACGCATCATCCGACGGCCGAAAGCCCGAAAAGATCATCCCTACCGGCTTCAAAGGGTTGCCGAATCCGCTCAGCGGCAGCATCTCGGTCGAAGCCGTCGACGCCCGCATGAAGCTGTACGGCCCCGAGCCATGCTTCCGCTGCTGCACCTTGAACGTGGCCACAATCGTCTTCATGGCGTCGTGCCAGCGCGCGTCAAACGGTCCCGTGTCGCCGGTCGCCTTCCAGTAGCCATGGCTCAGCCGCACCGGGTAGCAGAGCGAGTCCACCTCCCACTTGCGCTCACCCACGCCCTGCTTCATCTCCGTCTTGTCGGTCCGGCTCCACACCAGCGAGGGCTGGCTCAGGTCCGCCATAAACGCATTCGCGTAGGGGTCGATCAGGATGCACCGTGCCTGCCGCCGGATCACGCCCTCCAGCAGATCCCGCAGCCTCCGATCCTTCCCCGCCAGGGGCAAGTACGGCCATACCTGCGCCGAGGAGTCTCGCAGCCACATCGCCTGGATGTCTCCCGTGAGCACCGCCGTATCCGGCTTGCCCTCGTACATCCCCGGCTCCACCGTGGTATCGAGCGTGTTCGGATAGCAGTTCAGAAACAGCTGCCGTAGCTCCGCATCGCCGATCCTGGCCGACCGCTCCCCCAGAAACTGCTCTACCGCGTCGCTGCGAAACCGGCGCTCCGCCGGCTTTGGCCGGCCGGCTCGGATATCCCACGGCGCCTTCACGTAGCCCTCGTCCTGCGACACCGTCTCGCGCGCCCAGACGCTCGGCGCCAGCCCCAGCCCGTTCATAGCCGCTACCGCTGCCGCGGCCCCCGAAAACCTTAGGATCTGCCGCCGGGATCTCCTGCCGTCCCTCTGTGACATGCGTTCATCTCTCCTTCGTCCCAGCAATGCTTCGGCGCCAGCGCCCTCTGTCATCCTACAAAGGATCCAGCTTCGTCACTGCACCAAGGCCGGACAGAGCGGCCCGGCATAGAACAAAATATCGCTCAGGTTGCGGTTGACGCCATCAACACAGAGCCTCGAAGAGCTAGGCATCTTCCTAGTAGGACTCGCGGTGAACGGGGCATAAGGTCAACTCACTTCAGCGCTTGCGTTTCTTGCGAGCCCTGCACGGGAGTAGACCCATGGCACAGTACAAAGGTGAGATTAAATGGTTCAACAATGCCAAGGGATACGGCTTTGTTGGGCACAACGACGGTCCAGATGTATTTGTGCATTACAGCTCCATCCAGGCGGACGGATATAAAAGCCTCAACGCAGGCGATAAGGTCGAATTCGACATCATTCAGGGCGATAAAGGACCGCAGGCTGACCAGGTCAATCGCCTTGCCCAAATTGTTTAGTCCAGAACACTACTTCACGCTCCGACACCCTCTTCTCTTGAAGGGGGTTATTTTTGCCTGAAACGATCGACAGCTTTTCTGGAGAGACGAAGAGAAACGACGGCTTAAGCAGAGAGTTGGCGGCCGCGACTCCCGCCACACAGCCCGTCCAGGGTCGTGAGCAGCGCCTCCCGATTGACCGGCTTCGGCAGGAAGTGCCAGCGATGGGCCGCAATCTCTGAGAGCGGAATCTCCTCCTGCGCCGCGCCGGAGACCAGCACTACCGGCAGCCGCGGCGTTGCCCGCGTCAGCTCTTCCGCCAGCGCATACCCGGTCATCTCCGGCATCTGAAAGTCTGTCAGGAGGACATCGATGTTCGGCCGCAGAGAGAACAGGCTCAGCGCGGTCGGCCCATCCTCACAGGCCACCACGGTAAAGCCGGCATAGCAGAGCACAGCCCGCAGCGCCGAGCGTACCAGGGAGTCGTCATCCACCAGCAGGATCGTCATTGCCGCACGAGATGCCATTAGGGACGGATTTATTCGGCCAGGCTGCAGGCCAGCTAACTCGGGCATAGGCACCTTTACGGGAAAGAAATTGACAGGGGTAATCGGCGGTACTGCACTAAACTACCTGCTCGATACCAAAGTAACTACTAGGCAGAGTCCTAGCCTCTGGTGTAAAGATTCCGTTTCACCACTTCCTCAAGAACCGCGGAGCAAACCCCTCTCCGGAAGTCCCAACGCAAGTCTAGGATGGCAGCATGTCCAACCGAACAGATGGATCGAGTGGGAAGGGGGCAGCTTCCGGCGGAGTGGCACCCTCGGGCACCCGCTCCGAGGGGGTTGCAGAGTCCCCTGAACTCGCACAGGTTCCCAGGCCACAGGAGCTCTCCGCCTCCGTTCCCGCACAGCAGAACGCCCGCGCGCAGGCTGAGCCACTGGATGATCTCGTCGGCGTCGAGCCGACAGATACGGATCGTCAGATTCCCAGCCTGCCGTATCTCATCGTTGCCTTTGGCGCTTCCGCCGGCGGTCTGCAGGCTGTGCGCGACGTCCTGACCGCGCTGCCCGACGATACCGGCATATCTTTCGTCCTGATCACCCATCTCTCACCCGACCACAAGAGCTACATGGCTGAGATTCTGTCGAAGTCCACAACCATGTCCGTACTCTCCATGGAAGACGGCCAGCAGCCCCTGCCGAACCACCTGTACGTCCTCACCCCCAACTTCGACGCGTCAATAGAACAAGGCCGCTTCCATCTGCACGCCCGCGCCATCGGCCACGCGCATCATCTGCCGATCGATCTCTTCTTCCGCTCACTCGCCGCCGACCAGAAGAACTACGCGATCGGCGTCGTTCTCTCGGGCGCGGACTCCGACGGCGCCCTCGGGCTCAAGACCATCAAGGGCGAGGGCGGCATCGCGCTGGTTCAGACCCCCGACACGGCCCAGCACAGCAGCATGCCGCGCAGCTCGATCGCCGCCGATCACGTCGATCTCGTCCTTCCGCCCGCGGAGATCGCCACCGAGCTCCAGCGCCTCGCCCGCCAGTTCGCCCAGCCCGGCATTCGCCAGTTGGAAGAGAGTGACGGCTCTGACCCGGGCGGCGGCACCGATCGCGCCCGCGGTGCCGATGGCGCCCGCGGCAATGATCCCGACGCGCAGCACTTCGCGCGCCTGCTCCAGATGCTGCGCGGCGTCTCCGGCCTCGAGTTCCGCCTCTACAAGGAGCAGACCCTGCGCCGCCGCATCGCCCGCCGCATGGTTCTGCTGCACATCGACACACTCGCCGAGTACGTCCGCTATCTGCAGGCCCGCTCCGATGAGCTTCGCACCCTGCAGGAGGAAGCCCTCATCAACGTCACACGCTTCTTTCGCGACCCCGAGTTCTGGGACGCCCTCAAGACCGTCGTGCTTCCCGCCTTCTTCTATGGCCGGGCTCCCGAGCAGCCAGTCCGCATCTGGTCCGCCGGCTGCTCTACCGGAGAAGAGGCCTTCTCGCTCGCCATCACCTTACTCGAGTACCTCTCCGCCAACAACCTCGATACGCCGGTTCAGATCTTCGGTACCGACGCCAGCGACCGCGCCATCGACTTCGCCCGTCTCGCCATCTATCCCGACAGCATCATCGCCGAGGTCGGCGCCGAGCGCCTCCGCCGCTTCTTCGTCAAGGTCGATCGCGGCTACCAGATCTCCAAGCGCGTCCGCGACACCTGCATCTTTGCCCGGCAGAACCTCTCGGGCGACCCGCCCTTCTCGCACATCGATCTGCTCAGCTGCCGCAATGTCATGATCTACTTTCGGCAGGTCCTGCAGCGCCGCGTCATTGCAACCTTTCATTACGCGCTCGAACCCAACGGATACCTGCTGCTCGGCATGTCCGAGAGCCTGCGTGAGTTCCCCGATCTCTTCGGGACCTTCGACCGCAAGAACAAGATCTACTCCAAGATCGGCAACGGCAGCAGCCCGGTCTCCTTTGACTCCCCCGAACTCCTCGCCTCGATCATTCCTGCCTCCATAAAGGACGATGAGCTTCTGCCGCCGCGCAGCTGGCCGGATCTCGACCTGCAGCGCGCCGCCGATCGCATCGTGCTGGCCCGTTTTGCCCCCGCCGGCGTCGTGATCGACGAGCACCTTAACATCCTGCAGGTTCGCGGCCAGACCGCACCCTTTGTCGAGCTGCCCGCCGGTAGCGTCAGCTGGAACCTGCTCCGCCTGCTTCGCCCGGAGGTCACCGCACAGGTGAAAGAGCGAATCGAGCGGGCCGTTCGCGAGAACGTTCCAGTCAGCATCTCTCCCGTTACCCTGCATGAGTCCGTCAATCCACGCGAGCTTCAGGTTGACGTGCTTCCCATCAGCAGCGTCACCCTTCGCGCGCGCTGCTTCCTCGTGCTCTTCCAGCCGCTTACCGAAACCCCCGCCATCTCGGTTGCCGAGCTTCTGCCACCGCAGGCGCGGAACGGCGTCAACGACGTCCTCAGCATGCAGCTCCGCACCGATCTCGACGCCACTCGCCTCCATCTGCAATCGCTGCTTGAGGAACGCGACGCCCACAATCAGGAGCTCGTCAGCGCGAACGAAGAGATCCAGTCCGCTAACGAGGAGCTGCAAAGCTCGAACGAAGAGCTGGAAACCACCAAGGAAGAGCTCCAGTCCTCGAACGAAGAGCTGCAGACCGTGAACGAGGAGCTGCAGCAGCGCAACCTTGTCCTGCTCCAGACCGGCAACGATCTCACCAACCTGCTCAACAGCGTCAACATTCCGTTGCTCATGCTCACCAGCGACCTGAAGATTCGCCAGTTCACGCCGCCCATGCAGCGCCTGATGAACATTCGCGCGTCGGACGTCGGGCGCTCCATCTCGGAGATCCGCCTGCAGCTCAGCGTTGAAGACATCGAGCCGCTGCTCCTTGAGGTTCTCGACACCCTCAACGCCCGCGAGCTCGAGGTCATGGACCGCGACGGCCGCTGGCACCTCCTGCGCATCCGGCCTTACCGCACCGCGGAGAATCGCATCGAGGGCCTGGTCGTCGTCCTCGTCGACATTCACCAGCTCCGCAGCAGCCAGCAGGAACTCGCGGACGCCCGCGACTTCTCGAGCACCGTCCTTGAAACCGTTCCCGTTGCCGTCGTCGTCCTCAACCGCGACTGCACTATCCGCACCGTCAACACCGCCTTCCGCGAGCTCACCGGCCGACCTACCCGCGAGCTCACCGGCCGCTCCCTGCCCGATCTGGTCGAGGCGATCTGGGGCATCGACGGCTTCGTCAACCGTTTGCTCGAGCTGCTGAAGGCCGATGATTCCAGGGTCCTCGAGTTCGAGCACGTCTCCACCACCGCGCGCAAGATGACCCTGCTAGTCAAAGGGCAGGCCATGCTCGCAGACAAAGATCCGGCCATTCTCCTGACCATTGAAGACATAACGGCCCGCCGCGCTGTCGAACAGCTCCTCAACGAGCACCAGAAGGATCTCGAGACGCGCATTGAGGTCGCCGCCCGCACGCTCGACCAGACCAAGGACGAGCTCCGCGGCCTGACCGCTCACCTCTTCAACGCACAGGAAGAGGAGCGACAGCACGTCGCCCGCGAGCTCCATGACGACGTCAGTCAACGGCTCAGCCTGCTCGCTCAGGGGCTGGAAAACACGCAGTCCGCCGGTAACGCCGCCGAGCGCCTCGCCGGAATCGATACCCTGCGCGCCCAGCTGCAGTCGCTGAACTCGGACGTGCGCCAGATCTCGCACCGCCTGCACCCCTCCATCCTCACCGACCTCGGCCTCACCGCCGCGCTCCGTGCGCTGGTGGATGAGTTCGGCAAGCGCGAAAGCATGCCCGTAACCTTCGTCGGCCTGAACGTGCCGGAGCTCGCGCCGCAGCCCGCCGTCACCGCGCTCTACCGCATCACCCAGGAGGCGCTGCGCAACGTGGTCAAGCACGCCGGCAGGACCCACGTGAAGGTCATGCTCGAAGGCCGGGAGGCCGGCCCTGAGAGCGTCGGCAGCATGCACAACGCCGGCAGCCCGCACGACGCCCGCAGCCTTCATGGCGCCCGCAGCTTACATCTCGAAGTGCTCGACCTCGGCCAGGGCTTCGATCTCGAGACCGACTTCCCCCGCGAAGGTCTCGGCCTCATCAGCATGAAGGAGCGCGCCCGCCTCGCCGGTGGCGAGCTCAAAATTACCTCCGCGCTTGGCCGCGGCACCACCGTCAGTGTGGATGTTCCGCTCGATTCGACACAGATCGTGTAA
>CAXTJC010000017.1:0-7742 GCA_964244225.1 uncultured Acidobacteriaceae bacterium | reverse complement strand
CAACACGGCTTCAGCCGCTGAGGTCGGTTTGGTCATACCGAAGGACTAAATCAGACCTCCCCAGCAGCCAGGTACGAAGAACGAATGCGCAAGCGGCTCATGATTGCTGACGACCACGCCCTCATGCTCGATGGCCTCACGCGTTTGCTCTCCGCTGAGTTCGAGATCGTCGGCACCGCCGCGGACGGCCGAACGCTGATCGAAAGTGCCCTGCAACTCCGGCCCGACCTCATCGTCCTCGACATCGGCATGCCCGGGCTCAACGGCATCGAGGCTGCCCGCCAGCTCACCAGCCAGCTTCCCGGAACGCATCTCGTCGTCGTCACCCAGCAGCTCGACCGCGACTACCTGCGCGCCGCGTTCCGGGCTGGCGTCTGCGCCTACGTCGCTAAGCAGTCCGCCTCGAACGAGCTTCTGCTCGCCATCAACTCGGTGCTTCGCGGCGGCTACTACATCACACCGCTCATTCCCGCCGCGGAAGTCAACGGCCGCATGAAGCTCAGCCCCAACGCCGATCCCTCCGATCTCTTCGGCGTCGAGCTCACTGTACGCCAGCGCGAGGTGCTGCAGCTCATCGCCGAGGGCCGCTCCACCAAAGAGATCTCCGCCGCCCTGCGCATCTCCGCCAAAACCGTAGAGTTCCACAAGAGCGGCCTGATGGATGAACTCGGCGTCCGCACCACCGCCGAACTGACCCGCTACGCCCTGAGCAAAGGCATTGTCAGCTCGTGAGGAGCAGTTGTTCGTTCTTCGTTCTTTTAGTTGTCATTCTGAGCGCAGCGAATAATCCCCGTGTTTCGCTTCTAGCAACGGAGCGCAGCGACGCGGAGCTGCCCGCAGCAGCTCCATCGAGGTATTCTTGACGGTAGTAAGAATTCCTACCGTCAGACAGAGGCTCTATGCCGTCCTCCATCGAGAAGATCTCTATCGCCCTTCCGCCCGAAATGATCGCTCTGGTTCGTAAAGCTGTCGAAACCGGAGAGTACGCCTCGTCAAGCGAGGTCGTCCGGGATGCTCTCCGGGACTGGACGTACAAACGCCAGCTGCAACAAAGGGGTATCGAGGAGCTTCGCCAGCTCTGGAAAGACGCTCGGGCGGACAACACGCCTGGGATTGACGCCCACGAAGTCCTGGATCGACTGGAGCGCAAGTACCAGGCGATAGCGGAAGGATCACTCCTTGACCGGCAAAATCGATCCACAAAATCAAGAAAGGTGCTCGACTCAATCGTATTACCCCAGCGTGCACGGTAAAGTGCCGTGGAAGACAGCAAATGTTAGAGCTTTCAAAGCATGTGGAGCGTGATTTGGAAGAGATTGCAGATTGGATCGCACAGGACAGTCCAAACCGGGCGATCAGGTTTATCCGGGAGATTCGGGAGGAGTTCGACAAAATAGAAAAGAGACCTCTGCTCTTTCAGCTCCTGCCTGATATCGGGGAAGATGCGCGGTTGTCCGTCGTCAAGCGCTATGTCATCCTCTTCAGGATCGCGGGCAAGGTTACCCGTATCGAGCGTGTCGTCTTCGGTGGGCGGGATCTGCCGGAGATCCTCTAAACGGAAAGAACCATCAGGCAAGCCCTCAGCTACACTCCCCCAAACAAGCTAGACGAGCTCGCCCCAACTGGTTTGCCTCTTACTCTCCTGAAAGCGCAAAATGATGGCAATACCAGCACCATCCGCTCACCTTCTTTGACTCCAAACCCCGTGTACGAGGTCTTTATGCTCTCCCGCCGTCGCTTCCTTGAACGCGCCTCTGCCGCCGCCCTCACGACCTCCGCCCTCCCGCAGCTCTCCGCCGTAGCGCACGCCGCGACTCCCAGGTCCGCGAAGGTCTCCGGCGAGGATCCGCTGCTGTCGGTCGATCCGCGTATCGGCACCGGCGGCCATGGCCATACCTACCCCGGCGCCACCGTTCCCTTCGGCATGGTGCAGCTCTCGCCCGACACCTACAACGATGGCTGGGACTGGTGCTCCGGCTACCACGTCTCCGACACCTCCATCATGGGCTTCTCGCACACCCATCTCTCCGGCACCGGCGGCTCGGATCTGCTCGACTTCCTCATCATGCCGGGCGTCGGCGAGGTCAAACTCGACGCCGGCTCCCGCGACAATCCCACCTCCGGCTACCGCTCGCGCTTCGATCACACCGACGAAGTCATGGAGCCCGGCTACTACGCCGTCATGCTCAAAGACCCGAAGATTCGCGCCGAGCTCACCGCAACCGAGCGTACCGGCCTCCACCGTTACACCTTCCTCCAAAGCGAGCAGGCCTGGATCATCGTCGATCTCCGCCACGCCAACTCAAGCGGCAAAAAGTCCCGCACCAAGTCCGCCCAGATCGCGCTTAAAGGCCCCGCAACTCTCGCAGGAGGCCACGTAACCTCAGCCTGGGCGCAGGATCGAAAGACCTTCTTCACCCTCGAGACCTCCCGCACACCCGACCGCATCGTCTTCTACTCAGACGACAAGGAAGTCCCGCAACCCGCTACAGGACAAGAGCTTACCGGTGAAAACCTCAAAGCCGTCCTGCACTTCAAGACCAAGGCAAACGAAGTCCTCCTCGTCCGCACCGGCATCTCCGGCGTCAGCCCCGAGGGCGGCGCCAAGAACCTCAAAGCCGAGTGCAACACCTGGGACTTCAACAAGATACGCACCGTCTCCCACGCCGCCTGGCGTCGCGAGCTCTCCAAGATCCAGATCCAGACGCAGAACGAAGCCCACCGCAAGGTCTTCTACACCGCCTTGTACCACCTCTATCTCGGCCCCACGCTCTTCGACGACGTCGACGGCCAGTACCGCGGCATGGACAATCAGGTCCATACCCTGCCTACCGGCCAGCGAAACTACAGCACCTTCTCGCTCTGGGACACCTATCGCGCGGCGCACCCGGCCTACACCCTGCTCAACGCTGACAAGGTTCCGCTCTTCGTCAACTGCCTGATGCGCATGGCCGAGGAGAGCCCCGAAGGTATGCCCGTCTGGCCGCTCGGCGGCCGCGAGACCGGCACCATGACCGGCTATCACTCCGCCTCCGTCATGTCCGAGGCCTGCAACAAGGGCTTCACCGGCGTCGACTGGAATAAGGCCTACGCGCTCATGATGAAGCGCGCCATGGTCGACGACTACCGCGGCCTGGGCTACTATCGCGCCAAAGGCTACATTCCCGCGGACAAGGAAGAAGAGTCCGTCTCGAAGACCTTCGAGTACTGCTACAACGACTTCGCCATCGCGCACGTCGCCAAGAAGCTCGGCAAGGCCGACGATGCAGCGATGCTCACCAGGCGCTCCACTAACTATAAAAACTACTTCGACCCTTCTACCGCCTTCATGCGGCCAAAGCTCGACAACGGCCAGTTCACCGCGCCCTTCGACCCCATCGACATGGGCCACTCCGACGAGTATCGCGACTACACCGAGTCGAACGCCTGGCAGACCACCTTCGGCATCCAGCACGATCCCGCCGGTCTGATCGCGCTCTTCGGCGGCCGCGAGCCATTCCTCACCAAGCTCGACGCCCTCTTCACCGTGCCGTCCACCCTGCCCAAAAACGCTCCGCCGGACATCGCCGGCCTGGTCGGCCAGTATGCCCACGGCAACGAGCCCTCGCACCACATTGCGTATCTTTACGCCTACGCCGGCGCACCCGCCAAGACTCAGGCCCGCGCCCGCATGCTGCTCGAAACCATGTACTCCCCCAACCCCGACGGCATGCAGGGCAACGAAGATGTCGGACAGATGTCGGCTTGGTATCTGCTCAGCGCGCTGGGCTTTTATCCCTGCAACGCCGTCAGCGGCGATTACATCCTCGGATCGCCACTGTTTGAGCACGCCACCCTGCAGCTCGCCGGCGGTAAGACGCTTGAGATTAAGGTCAAGCGCAAAGATCCCGCGCACCAGTACATCCAGGCTTTCACCCTCAATGGCAAGCCGCAGCAGCGCGTCTGGTTCAACCATAGCGAGATCGCACAAGGCGGCACGCTCATGCTCGAAATGGGCCCGGAACCGAACACCACCCTGGGTGCCGATCCAGCCTCCTTCCCACCCTCGCTCAGTCTGTAGATCGCACTCCCAGAACGACAGTTAGCCTGCCACCAATGTGGCAGGCTAACTGTCGTTGGTGGTGACGAGAGTGACTGTTTATCTGCGATAATCTGGCATTCGATCACGTTGCGAGCAGAATTTCGCTTACCTGATCGACAAAGCATCGGCTCAGAGTAAGTTCGCTCGCTCTCTAACATCCGCTCGCCGCAAACCCATGCAAAGGATTGTCGTGTTCTCTCCCGTCCAGGAAATCGTCTTTGAGCTCTGCGCTGAAAGTCTCGACGCCTGCCTGATCGCCAAGGCAAGCGGAGCGGCTCGCATTGAGCTCTGCGCCGACCTGAGCGTGGACGGCCTCACACCCAGCCACGCCCTGGTGCAGGAGGCCGTCAGACGCAGCGGCCTTCCCATTTTCATGCTGCTGCGTCCGCGCGCCGGAGACTTCGTCTACACCGATCTCGAGTTCCACCTCATCCGTGAAGATCTGCTGCACGGCAAAGCGCTTGGCGTCAGCGGCTTTGCCCTCGGCGTGCTGCATCGCAACGGAACCGTAGACGTCGATCGCACCCGCGATCTGGTCGCCCTGGCCGCGCCGCTTGAGGTCACGTTCCATCGCGCCTTTGACGCCACGCCCTCGCTGCCGGAGGCGCTCGAAGCCGTGATCCGCACCGGCTGCCGGCGCATCCTCACCTCAGGCGGAGGCGCGGACGTCTTTGAAGGAGCAGCCTCGCTCGCGGATCTGGTTCGCCTCGCCCGCGGCCGCATAGAGATCGCAGCCGGCGGCGGCCTGCGCGCCGAAGGTGCCGCCGGCCTGGTCAGCACCACTGGCACCCGCCACTTTCATGGTTCCGTCCGCCATCACGTAGCCGACCCGGATCAACTACCGCAGGTCAGCTCACACGATATCCAGCACCTGATTGCAAAGCTTCAGGGCGGCACAGGCCATTGAACTTTCTGCAGCAACTGAACAGTAAGAGAACGGAGCCCGCAGGCTCCGTTCTCTTACTATCTCAAAGCTCTTCGACTAGAACTGGTAATGCGCTGAGAACTGAATCTGCCGCGCCGGCGAGCGGACACCCGTAATCTGTCCGAACGTCGGACTACTGCTGTCGTTCTGCGGGTTCTGCAAGCTGGTCATATTCAGCACGTTGAAGAAGTCCGCACGGAAGCCAAGTGCCTGCGCCTCTGTGATGTGGAAGTCTTTGAAGGTGGAGAGATCGAACTGTTTGTATCCAGGAGCCCGCTCGCTGCCCACCGAAGCTGTACCAAACGTAGTTGGCGCCGAGATGCCATACGCGCAAACGCCATTATCGCCGCCGCCCGAGCATGGCGTAGCCGACGGGTCTGTGCCGAACCAGTTTGCCGTGCTGCGATTGCGGATTATGAGCTTACGGTAATGATTGGCACGCTGCTGGCCAAGGCTGAAGGTGTTGCTGCTTCCCGGCGAGTTAATCGTGAGCGGCAGACCGGAGTACAGCAGGATCGATGAAGAGACCTTCCACCCACCGGCAGCGAGATCAACGATACGATTGACGCCCGCCCCATACGCCTGGCCGCGGCCGAACGGAACCGCATAGACACCAACGAAGTTGAGGTTGTGCCGAATGTCCTGACCGGCCGGACCATAGTCGGCAAAGCCGTTATAGCCATCCTGAAAGGAGCCGTTCTGGCCGGAGATGCCGGGTTGCCCGTAGTCGCCTGCGGAGTTTGTCATGGACTTTGCATAAGTGTAGTTGACGGTGTATTCCAGCCCATGCACCGCTCGCTGGCGCAACGTCACCTGAGCGCCGTTGTAGTTCATCCCGGAGTTCGACTCCGTGATCAGCAGGGTTCCCTGTTGGCCGACGAGGTTGAAGTAGGGCGCGGCATCAATCGAAAGGGCAGCGTTGGGATCGACAGTGGCAATTCGCTGCGCCTGCGCCAGGGTGAGCTGGTTGCCGTTGCGATAGTCGGCCAAGTGCTGACCGGATTCCCCGAGATAACCGACCGTCAAAGCCAGGGTATTATTAAGCGCGAACTCTGTCGTTAGATTGAACTGGTGAATGTAGGCCGGCTGCGTGTTCTGCGGCCAGACAGAGTAACCTGACGGATTCTGATTCTGTACCTGCGAGAAGCCGTTCTGTACGGCGTTCGGTGCACCTGGATCAGTCGCAGATGGAGAATTAAACTTGGTATCTGCACCACTGGCGAATGGTGGACTGGTGGTCAGCCGCTGGTTGAAGGAGTAACCCTCAAAGAAGCTGGTCGCGCCATAGCCGCCGCGGATCACCGCGCGGGGTGTTGCCTGAAATGCGAAGCCAATGCGCGGCTGGAACTGCGTGTAGTTTGCGTTGTAGCAGGCCCGTGTTGGGCATACACCCGCTCCAGCCGGAGCACCTGCGGGAATGGAACCCGCGTAGATGGGCTGCCCGGTTGCAAGCAGAACGTTAGCCGTCTTGTTGTGCCGCTCAAACCAGGGCTGGTCGAACTCATAACGCAGTCCGAGATTTAGTGTCAATCTATCCGAGGCCTTCCAGTCATCCTGGACATATCCTGCCGTACGCCACTGCCGCTGGCTGATGCGGCCGAGCGGCGAAGCAATCTTGGTTTCATTAATCCGATTGAGCACAAAATCCGCGACGCTGTAGCCACCGCCGCCGTTCGTCACATTTGGATTGCTGGTGTAAGTCCCTGAGTAGATCATCTGCCCAAGAAAACCAAAGTTTGAGGAGTTCACATAGTTCTGCTGGTAGCGGATAGCCTGAACACCGAAAGATAAAAGATGCTTACCGCGCTGCCACGTCAGGTTCTCGTAATAATTAAAGGTATTATCGCGAAACTGTTGCGGATTAGCCGTCGTGCCGGGATCAGTGGCGCCAAATCCCTGATCGGAAAAGCCCACGTACTGCTGCGCTCCGAACGGAATCCCCACGATGCTGTTACCGTTCAAGCCGAAGAGCCCCGAGGGATCGGTCGGCACGCCCTGATCCCAGCGCACACGCGTAAAGGTTACTCGTGCCTCATTGACAATGGCCGGCGAGAAGGTATGGATCCAGTTACCGCCACCCAACTTGGTCGGAAACTGATTTTGGCTCGGAAAGGATACGGGGATCAGTGCCGTCGTGAAGTCATTCGCATTGGACTGAGCATAAAAGGCACTGAACTTATTGCTCTGGCCTTTGTTGTAGGAGATTTTCACGTCGCCTTGATTCGTCGTAACGAAGCTGCGCTGTGGCGCGCGATAGTTGTTGCTGATCAGACCGTCACTCGACGTAACGTTCGGAAGCGGGTACAGCTCAGGGTGCGCAAACAGATATTTCGCAACCGGGTTGTTGATCGGAACCTGATTGTTTGCGTACGCCGTGAAGCCGTTCTGCGAGTCATAGAGCTGCGTTCCACCATTATTGTAGAGCGTGCTGAAGTCACCGTTTCGCATGGCTTGCGTCAGCACGCTAGCATTCTGAAAACCTCCGTTATGATTCCGAATACCCTCGTAGTCTACGAAGAAGAAAAGCTTGTCCTTTAGGACTGGTCCGCCTAGCGTGCCGCCGAAGATAGACTGGGTGTAGGGGTTCCGAGGTGTGAAGTCAGCTGCGCTTCCATGATGTTTATTGCCCCAGGTATTGGCGTTCAGATTGGCATTCTCAAGATAGCCATAGACGGATCCATGAAACTTATCGGTGCCGCTCTTAAGAATGGAAACGACCGCTCCGCCATTGGCATT
>CAXTJC010000016.1:6117-14908 GCA_964244225.1 uncultured Acidobacteriaceae bacterium | reverse complement strand
CGGATCTGGTACTCGACCGGGTCCTCGATGGTGATGATCTTGTCCTCTTCGGACTTGCTCTCGTTGAGCGCGGCGTAGAGGGTAGTCGTCTTGCCGGAGCCGGTGGGGCCGGTGACGAGCACCATGCCGTAGGGCTCTTTGATGTAGCGGCGGAAGCGGGCCAGATCGTGCGCGGCGAATCCCACCACGTCTAAAGACAGCTTGGTGAACTTCTCCGACATGGACTCTTTGTCGAGCACGCGGAGGACGGCATTTTCACCATGCACCGTCGGCATGATGGAGACACGGAAGTCGATCAGGCGGCCCTTGTAGCGGACGCGGAAACGGCCGTCCTGCGGAACACGGCGCTCGGCGATGTCGAGCTCGGACATGACCTTGATGCGCGACAGGATCGTCTGGTGGTGCTCCCGCGCGATCGGCGCCATGGCCTGCTGCAGGACGCCGTCGATGCGGTATTTAACGAGGAGCGAGTCGTCGAAGGTTTCAAGGTGAATATCGGAAGCGCGGCGTTCGAGCGCCGTGAAGATGGTGGTGTCGACCAGGCGGATGATGGGCGAGAGATCGTCTTCGCCGGTGAGTCGCTCGATCGAGATATTCTCGTCGGGATTGTCTTCGGACGAGAGGACGTCGAAGGCTAAACCCTCGCTGGCTTCGTCGAGCACGCGCTGCGACTGCTCGGTCTTCTTGAGCAGATCGGTGATCTGCGAGAGGGTGGCGACGCGAGTAATTAGCCGAGTGCCGAGCAGGCCGGAGATCTCGTCGAGCACCATAAGCTTTGAGGGGTCGGAGACGGCGATGGCGAGGCGGCCTTCGTGCTGCTCGAGCGGCACGAAGTTGTAGCGGAACATCATGTCCACGGGCACCGTCTTGAAGAGCTCGTGCTGGATCTTGAAGTTCTTAAGGTCAACAAACTCGGAGTGGTAGCGGCGGGCGAGAACGCGGGCGCGCTCGGTCTCATCCATGGACATCTCGGCGACAGAAAGAGGGAGGGCTACGGGGGTGGCCATGATGGGTGAGACTCCTGCGAGGGCGCGGGGGTTAGGCCTGCGGCCGATGAGGCTATCTTACTGTTCGCGCCGGGCAGTGTCGCGCCTTTGCGTATGCATCTATTTGGGGATGACGGGTTGGGTGATACGGTAGACCACCGGGCCCCGCTTATGGAGGAGTACACGATGAGCAGCTCGCCGCTTTCCCCTTCTCTCGTTCCCGCAGTCTCTCCGCGCTGGTCACACGGCTGGTCGACCACGCTGAGTATCGCGCTCATTGTGATTGGCTTAGTAGCCGTGGCGCTGCCACAGGCCGGCGGTCTGGCCGTGGCGCTCTACTTCGGCTGGCTGATGCTGCTGGCCGGGGCGGCTCTGCTGTTGCTTGCATGGCGAACACATGCGGCGGAGGTCATGCCGCTACAGGTTGGGCTGGGAATCATCTACGTGTTGCTCGGCTTGTTCCTGATTCTCAAGCCGGGAGCGGGACTGGCGTCTTTGACCCTGCTGCTCGCTGGATATCTGCTGCTCGAAGGTCTGCTGGAGCTGTTAACTGCGTTTCGAGCGCGGCCGCAGGCAGGTCGGACATGGCTGATCGTCGATGGCGCCGTAGCTCTTGTGCTCGCGTTGATGATTGTGACCTCGTGGCC
The DNA here is from genome assembly GCA_964244225.1 of uncultured Acidobacteriaceae bacterium. Lineage (GTDB taxonomy): Bacteria > Acidobacteriota > Terriglobia > Terriglobales > Acidobacteriaceae > Edaphobacter. The sequence goes on along the minus strand of CAXTJC010000016.1, from coordinate 13,275 downwards.
GTCGAGCGCGGCATGGGTGGTTGGAACGCTGGTAGGAATCAACCTGATCTTTAGCGGGATCTCGCGGCTCATGGTGACGGGCGCTGTGCGCCGGCATGTGGACGTGCTGAAGGTCCGGTAGAACCGAGCGCCGGGCCGCGTTGCGGAGAGACGGTCCTAGGAACGATCTCTGGATGAAATCTTTAATCAAGTGCCGCTTGCGTGCGCCGGCTCGCGTGAGTTAGATTTCTCCGCCGCCTTTACGCTTTTTTTAGAAAAGAAAGTATTCACTCTAGCTACCGGTACAAGCGGCTAGGAGTGAATATGTCAGTCGTCGAGTGTCTTTTGGCGGTGGTCAAGCAACAGGTCCAAGCAGCGAACAGCCCGGCCCGAGTGGGCCAAATCATGGCGGCTGGAGAGCTGCCGTCTCAGCCGGCGCGGCCGCGGTCGTCGACTTCGGCTCCACGGACGCGTACGCAGGTGTTCTACGCCTGTTTGCTCAGCCTGGTGGTGCTGGCGTCTTCCGGCCTCGCCTCGGCCCAGTCCACCTTTGGAACCATTCGCGGCTTGGTGCAGGACGCTTCGGGAGCCACCGTCGCCAATGCGCAGGTGACGATCCACTCCGTTGCCGAGAACACGGATCGAGCCGTGACCTCAAGCAACTCCGGCGACTTCAGCGCGGAGAATCTGAAGCCCGGCGCGTATCGCATCTCTGTCCACAGCGACGGCTTCTCCGACGCGGTCGTCTCGTCGGTGGTTCTGGCCGCCCGGCAGGAGCTGCGTGTGCCTGTCACGCTGAGCGTCGCCTCGTCCACCACCACCGTCGATGTGGAGGCGTCGCCGACCGCGATCAATACGGAGAACGGCGTCATCTCCGATGAGAAGAGCAATGTGCAGATCACGCAGCTGCCGCTGAACAATCGTGCGACGACGACGAGCCCGCTCGGCGCGCTCGCGCTTTCGCCGAACGTGCAGCAGGACAGCGCGGGCAACATCGCCCTGGGCGGCGCGAGCTCGTCGATGGTGAACTTTTCGGTTGACGGCATTTCCACGGTGAATGTCCGCCAGAACGGCGCCCTGCAGGACGCATATCCCTCCCAGGAGGGCATTGCTTCGGTGAAGGTGACGGCCTTCAACAATAGTGCGGAGTTTTCGCAGGTAGGCGATGTGACGTTCATTACCAAGAGCGGCGCCAATCAGTTCCATGGCAGCCTGTTCGACTATCTGCAGAACAACGCGCTCGACGCTTCGCCGTACAACTTCGTCGGCAAGCTTCCCAAGCACTTCAACACGTTCGGCGGCTCGCTGGGCGGCCCGGTGATCATCCCGCATCTTTACAACGGGCATGATAAGACTTTTTTCTTTGCCACCTATGAGGGCAATCGCCGCACGACGGCTGTGGCTCAGCAGTTCCTGGTTCCCACGGCCGCGCAACGCGCGGGAGATCTCACTTCTCTCACTTTCAACAACCTATCTACCGGCGCGCAGATTCCAGGCAGGGTGATCGACCCCGCTACCATCACGCCCACGGCGAAGGCGCTACTCGGCTACTATCCGCTGCCGAATGTGAGCGGTCAGAGCAACTTCAATTATGAGAACTTCCAGCGGACCCCAGCGCGTACGGACGGAGCGGACGTACGGCTGGACCAGACGATCAACACGAAGCAGTCCGTGTATGCCCGCTTTTCGCGCAAGAACATCACCACAGAGGTTGCGAACCCGCTGCTGCCGAACGATGTGGACGGCATTCACAACCGCAGCCTGCTGGTCTCCTGCACCTACACCATCACGCCGCGGCTGCTGAACGAGTTCCGCTTCGGCTTCACGAATGTAACGACATCCGTGAACTTTCCCATCCAGGGCAGCACCGCGCTATCACAGCTCGATCTGCAGGGCGTCAACATCAGCCAGCACCCGACGACTCACGCTTTTCCGACCTTCAATTTCAGCAACGGAACGGGCTTCCAAACCATTGGCCGCGACAAGGCAGGCGTAACCCAGTCGCGCACATTGCAGCTTGCGGATAACGTGACCTATTCGATCGGGCGGCACACGGTGAAGGGCGGCATCGATGTTCGTCGTGTGCGCTACTTCGACCTGGAGAGCTTTGCTCCCGTCTACAACTCGGATGATTTCGGCAATTTCATCTTTCAACCCACCTTTTACCAGGGCAACAGCTTTGCCGACTTCCTGACCGGCGCGCCGCAGACGCTCAACTTCGCCGTCTCCAGCCCTGACGTCGGCGGCACGGCGTGGCAGTACAGCATCTTTGCGCAGGACGAGTTTCAGGTTACGCCGAAGCTCACGGTCAACTATGGCATGCGCTGGCAGGTGCTGCCCGGCTTCAACGAGGACGGCGGCAACCTGGCCAACTTCGACCAGCGCACCAACTCGATCGTGGTTCCGGACCAGCTGAGCGGCTACCTTTCGAGCAACAATCTCGGTGCCTCGAACGTGGCATTTCAGCAGTCGTTCAATGCCTGCCATCCGCAGAACACAGGCCTGCCCTGCACGAAGTACATAACGGCCAGCCAGGCCGGCCTGCCGCAGAGCCTGCGCAATACGTACAAGGGCAACTTTCAGCCGCGTGTCTCGATTGCGTACCGACCCTTTGGCGATACGAAGACAGTAGTTCGCGCGGGCTTCGGCATCTTTACGATGACGAACCTCGGGCCGCTTTCTTTCAATAACAGCGGTAATCCGACCTCAAACCTGCACAGCTATGGCAATTCGCTCAACGCCGCCGGCCAGCCGACGATTCAGTTCCCAAACACCGCGCCGTCAGCGAACAGCCTGACACCGCAGATCGGCGGCGGCAGCCTGGATCAGGGTGTCGATCCCAACTATCGCGATCCGCAGTCGAACCAGTGGAATGCGACTGTGGAGCGGCAGTTGACGCGTAGTGACACGCTGCGCGTCAGCTACGTCGGCATGCACACGTATCGCCTCAGCATCACGGAGGACCTGAACCAGATCCGCGCCAGCGCCACGCCATTCCAGACAACAGCCGCCAGCCCGTATGTGGATCCGCGCTCGCCCTATACCAACTGGGCGCAGCTCTACAGCACCTTCAACGCGGGCAAGGCGAACTACAGCGCGCTTGAAGTGGAGTTGACCCACACGCCATCGCACGGCCTGTACTTCGATGCCAACTATACCCTGGCCAAAAACCAGGCGAACAATCAGGGTGACGTTCCTTCGGGCTTCGCTGGCGAGGTGAACTATGGCCTTCCAATTGCCGACCGGTTCAACATTAACAGCGCCTACGGCAACGTGGAGGGAACGCGGCGCAGCCGTGCGCTAATTACCGGCGCCTATCAACTACCCTTTGGTCCTGGCCGGTCCTACGTAACCTCCGGCCTGCTGAGCCGGATCGTGGGCGGATGGGAGCTGAACACTATCTCGCTGTTCGAAACAGGCCCGTGGCTGACGCCCACCATCAGCAGCGGCAGTGATCAATCCAACACCAACGTCGTCAACCGCGGTCCTGCCATCCGGCCGGATCAGGTCTCAGCCGATCTCTACAAGGGTCAGTCGCGGCAGCAGTACTTCAACCTTGCAGCCTTTGCGCCTACGCCCGCAGGTGCAGGCCGCTTCGGCAATGCAGGCGTCGGTATCCTGCAGGGACCTGGCACCGTGACAGTCAGTCTCGGCACGGCAAAGGTATTCCCTATCACGGAGCGTGTGCGTCTGCGCTTTGAATCCAGCTTTACGAATGTGCTGAATCACACCAATTTCGCGCCACCCGTCACGGCGATCGATAGCGTGGACTCGTCCGGAAAGTCGCTGTTTGGTGTCTTGACCGCGGCAACGACGGCGGAGAATGCGGGAAACCGTACCGGACAAGCCGCACTCCGGATCGATTTCTAGGAGGGTTGAGCTTCAGATACGACGGCGCACTCCAAATTGAAGTGCGCCGTTGTTGCGTCGAGGGTAAGGAGGCCGAAGTTCGCAGTGAGTCTGCCGGAACTATGAAGCTGATCCACTTCGGATGTGCTTAGTTCCTGGGCTGTTTGTCAACGCCGCGGCCGGGGTTGGATGCGTTGACAAGATCAGGGGTGGAGGTGGCCCGCAGCGTCTGCCCCTGACTTTCAGTGTCAATGCGCTTGCTGCGTGTGAAGGGCGGCAGCTGCACAGACGCACCGGACTTCATGGCCTGGTCGATGCCTTCCAGCACGCGCACATCGGCGAAGCCCTCTTCTCCATCAGGCTCGACCTCGGTGTTGTTGAGGATGCAGTCGGAGAAGTACTTCATCTCGCCGCCAAAATGATCGGTGTTCTTGAAGCTCTCCTTCTTCTTGTCGTCGCCGACGGCGAAGGTCTGTTCAAGCGGCTTGCCAAACATATACGAGGGATCGAGCATGACGCTGCCCTTCGAGCCGATGGCGACGAAGGAGTTGACCGGACCGCCCCAGTAGCTCAGGTTGAATTGCGCCAACTTGTTGCCGGGGAACTCGAGCGTGACGGCGACTGTGTCGTCAAAGTCCTGGTCGAAGCCGGTCTCGGGGTGGCGCGTGCCCACGGCGGAGAGAACAGTGGTGGGCTCCGCACTGAAGACGTAGCGAGCCGCGTTCACAGGGTACGGCCCCATGTCGAGCACCGGACCGGCCAGTGTGCCGCTGTGGGCACGGTGGTTCGCAGGGTCAAGCGGCTGAGCGAAGCTGGAGGCGAAGAGATGGACCTCGCCGATCTCGCCCGAGCGAATCTTCTCGATGGTGTCCAGAGTGCCGGGCTCAAAATGAAGACGGTACGCGACCATGAGCTTGGCTGTAGAGGTCTTTGCGGCGTCGAGGATCTCCTGGCATTTGGCGGTGGAGACTTCGAGAGGCTTCTCCGTGAGAACGTGGATGCCGGCCTGGAGCGCCGGAACGATAAACTCCGCATGGCGCCAGTTTGGCGTAGCGAGATAGAGCGCGTCAAAGCTGCCGGAGGCGAGAGCCTCCGGGAATTGCTCGTAGGAGTAGGTGTTTTCAGCAGGAATGTCGTACATATCAGCCAGTTCGCTGGCCTTGGTAGAGTCTGAGGTCACGAGGGCGGTCATCTCCGAGTTGCCGGTGCCTTTAACGCCGGGCATCATGTCTTCCTGAGCAATGTCGCCGAGGCCGACGATGGCGTAGCGAACCTTCTTGTCTGAACCGAATCCGAGTGCTTCCTTGAGTCCCATTGATTGCTCCTTAGGTGATGACGGGGCGTGGCCCCTGTCTAAACCATGGGATGCTGAATGCGATGAGGAGTCAGGAGCGCCGGTGCGAGCGAGTTGCGTGAGGTTGAAGTGGCGTTAGACAAAGGCGGGCTAGATGGCCAACTAAGAGACCTACCAGATGGTTACGACTTCTTTGGAGGCGCGAATTCTCTTATCTTTGGTGACAAGGTTGAGCTCATGAACAACCGCCGTCGCCCCAATGAGACGGTCCGCGGGATCCTTCGGGTAAGACTTGCCGAAGCGTGTCGATTGATCGGCAATTAAAGCTGTGATCGGCAGTACCGTGAACGTTGACTCCAGGAAGCGAAGATAGACTTTGAGAGGCTTGTCGATTGTCACTCTTCCTCTGTCAATGAGAAAGGCGATCTCGTTCAGGGTAATGTCCGCAATCACAAGACCATCATCGGCACGGGCTTCAATAAGGGCTTGCGTTGCCGCTTTCGAGAGCTGGGTCTGGTCCTCGGTAAGCCAGATGACTGCATGAGTGTCAATCAGGATCACGGTCGAAGACCTTTGTCGACTGCTCAAAGAACTCTTCGAGCTCCTCGTCCGAGTAGAGGGGCGAGACGATGTCGCCTATCACCTGAATGCCCCCCTTGAAACGGAAGGCGGCGAGAGGGTTCTCTTCTTGCTGTAGGACGGGTACCAGCTTGGCAACGGGCTTGCCGTTCTTGGTAAGCAGAACGGGCTCACGCTTAGCCTGGACCTCGTCCATGACGGCCAGGCATGTGGCTTTGAACTTGGCGGCGGCCATAGTTTTCATAGAAGGCGACCTCTGGTGACCAGTTTACAGTGGTCACTCTCTCGAAGCCAGCAGCGAATTACTGGGTGGTGCCGCCGGCCGAGAGCGAAAAGATGGGCAGGTAGAGGGCGATCAGGATGGTGACAACCACGACGCCCATGACGATGAGGATGGCGGGTTCGATGAGGCTCATCACGGCGGTGAGCGAGGTTTGCACGTCTTCCTCGAAGAACTCGGCGACGGAGTTGAGCATCTGCGGCAGGGCACCGGTGCTCTCGCCAACCTCCATCATCTCGACGGCGAGCTCGGGAAAGACGCCGGTGGCCTGCAGGCTGGCGGAAAGACCCTTGCCTTCGCGGACGGTCTCGACCGAGCGAAAGACGGCAGTGGCGATCTGCGGCGAGTCGATGGCGCGGGCGGAGGTTTCTAGCGAAGGCACGAGCGGAAGGCCGCCGGTGAGCAGGGTGGCAAGCGTGCGCGAGAAGAGACCGACCTGGTACTTCAGCCAGACGCCGCCGAGCACGGGAATGGCGATGCGGATGCGGTCGACAGTGGCGGCGCCGGCGTCAGTCTTGACCCAGCGGCTAAGTAAAAAGGCGACCACAGCCACCACGGCGGCGACATAAAGGCCATACTGCTGCGCGTAGCGGCCGAGGTCGAGAAGGAAGGTCGTGATCGCCGGCAGATGGGTGCCGAGCTGGTCATAGAGCTGGGCGAAGCGTGGGACGACGAAGGTGATGAGAAAGATGAACAGGCCGATGACCATGACGATGAGCAGGGCCGGATAGATGAGCGAGGCCTTGAGTTTCTTCCGGAAGGTGAGCGAGACGCGCTGGAAGTCGAGGAAGCGCTGGAGGACCTCTTCGAGGTTGCCGGAGCGCTCGCCGGCGAGCAGCGTCGTGGTGTAGACGAGCGGAAAGCCGCCCTGCGCCTCGAAGGCAGCGGAGATGCTCTCGCCGGTCTTGATGCGCTGGACCACATCTTCAAGCTGCAGGCGGAAGTTGGCGTCCTTCTGGCGGCGCGCGAGCAGCTCGAGCGAGCCGAGGATCGGCAGGCCGGCGCGGATGAGAGTAAGGAACTGCTGGTTGAAGATGAGGAAGGTTTCGAGCTTTACCTTCTTGCGCGAGCTGCCGGCCAAACCGCTGCGGCTTTTAACCGAGTAGACGAAGTAGCCAGCTTGGGTGAAGCGGGCGCGGAGCTCGTCGGGGGTATTGGCGGCGTGGGTCTGCTCGAG
>CAXTJC010000016.1:0-6017 GCA_964244225.1 uncultured Acidobacteriaceae bacterium | reverse complement strand
ACGGCGAGAGCGAGCTCAGAGAGCGGCAACGGCCGCAGCAGGAGCAGTATCTTCAGCGGCGCTGCGGTCGCGATACCTGGCAGGAAGCGGCCGGCAAACTTCTGCAGGTACTGGTGCGAGGTGAGCACGGTTGCAAGGGCGAGCAGGGCGAAGGTGAGCGGCCCCCAGATGTAGGCCCAGGCGCGGGTCAAGCCGAGGGGCCATAAGCGTCGCCGGCTCAGCAGAAAGGAGACAGCGGGAAAGGCGAGCAGAAGCAGCCGGGTGTCGTACTGGCGGTGGTAGATCGGCAGCAGGGTGAGGCAGGCCAGGCTGCCGATCGCGAGCAGGTGTTTCGGCAGAGTGTTCGGCAGGCGGATGGCGGGCGGGAGCCACGCCGCAAGCAGAAGAAGCAAGCTACAGAGGGAAAGCGTGTTGTAGGCAGTGCGCGAAGGGGTCAGAGTGGCAAAGAGGGGCTGGAGGTTCGCCATGTAGAGGGCTTCAGTGCTGCGCAGGCTAGGGTCGTCCGCGCCACCGGGGGCGGCGTTGCCGTGGAGGTTGGCCCGAAGATCGGTGAGCCAGCCGGCGGAGGCCGGGGTGACGGCGCACCACAGCGTGCCGGCGACAACGATCACAGCGGTCAGTGCGGCGATAGCGAAAAAGGCGCGCCGCCAGGAGCGACCGGCAAACGGAAGATAGCAGACCAGCAGAGCGGCATCGTGCGGCTTGAGGCAGAGCGCGATTGTGAAGCAGAGGACAGCGATCCAGGGTGCGCGGCCGCGCAGCAGGCACCAGAACCCGATGACCAGCAGGGCGATGACCGGGCCCGAGATCTGTCCGAGCATGAGCAGAATGGTGCTGCTCGCGATGAAAAGCGAGAGCAGGATGGATGGACCAACGGAGGTGAAGTCCCGGCAGAGGTCGGCTATCGCGAGAACGGCCAGCGAGACGAGCACCGCGATCAGAGCGAACCAGAGCCGGTGGGCCGCGGGGTAGCTTAGGGCGGCAACAGGGGCGAGGACGGCGAGCGAGAAGGGCGGGTACAGCGCGGAGAAGGGACGAAAGACCTGCGCGTCATCGTCCGTACCGCCGGCGCGGAGGAACTCCTCATGGGTGGCGGATTCGCTATACGGATTGCAGCCGTGCAGGAGACAGCGGGCGCTGCTGTAGGGCTGTTTGAAGTCGCGGAACTCGAGTACGCGCCGCTCGTCGTGGTAGCCGCGGAGGACAAAGACGGCAATGCCGAGACAGACGAGAACGGCAGCAAGGGTGCGCAGGACGGAGGACTTTCGCTGCGAGGGTAGGACCAAACGGGAATCTCCGGCCATGAGCAAATGCGGCTAAGAGCTACATTACCGGGATCCATGCGCTATGGCGAGACAAAGGACCTGATGCAAGACACCTCACGTAAAAAAGGCCTCCGGTCGGAGGCCTCTTCCACTTACCAAATAGAAATTACACGCTAAAGGAGGAGCCGCAGCCGCAGGTGCTCTTCACCTGGGGGTTCTCAAACTTGAATCCAGCTGCTTCAAGCGTTTCAACGTAGTCCACCGTGCAGCCGTTGAGATACATGGCGCTGGTCGCGTCGACGAAGACCTTCAGGTCCTCAAACCGGACGACCTTGTCCATCATGCCGGCGGCATTTTCAAAGCTCATGGAGTACTGAAAGCCGGAGCAGCCGCCGCCGACTACACCGATGCGGAGACCGGCGGGAATCGGATCCTGCGTAGACATAATCTCTTTGACCTTCAGGATGGCAGACGGCGTCAGATTGACAGGCTGGCTGGGGGTCGATGCCGTCGCCGGGGGTGCGCCGGTTACAACTTCGGCGGAGGGAGTTGTGGTCGCAGTTGCCATGGGCATGTTCTCCAAAGTCCGGGATTCGGACGTGTTCGGTCTGAATTCAAGTGTATGCCGATGCGATGCGGGCTACAAGAGCGCGAACAGAGCGCATACACTCCATAAAGAGATGCGGATGCTACAGGAACGGTGCAAGCGGTTCCCCGTGTGCCAGGCCGCCTTTGATCGATCGAGTTATTCGACCTTCCCCTTGCCGAGGCGGCGCAGCGGCACCTAACGAGCCAAGCAACAACCCTGTGGGCGGAAGGCAAACCCTAAACCGCAATGACATTTCTAGTCTTCCTGGTGCACGCCTTTGTGAATACGTTTGGCATCACCCAGCCGACACCGCAGGGTGCGCGCCGGGCCGCACGCTACGTGGGTGTAGTTCTGGCGGTGGCTCTGCTGATCGCGATCGGAGTTGCCTTCAAGTTGCGGGCGCTGCTGATCCAGTAAATCCTGGCAGCTGCCTGGGCCTACACCTTCCGTGCTATTTCTCTGGTTTTCTGCTACGTCAAGGGGGTATGATCCGGCACGTTGGGTGCATGCCGGACGGAACACGATGCCGGTGCAACCCACGAGAAAGGACGCGAGGCCATGTCTCTGAATGCCGCTGTCTCTGCTGTACCTACACTTCTTGTTGTCTGGGCGTCTCTGGTTGCGTGCTTTGTTGGCCTGCTCACCTATCGCGGCCAGCTGACGCGCTATGAGGATGACCAGCTGTTTCTGGCGGAGAACAACCCGGACGGCCAGCGCCAGCAGAGCGATATCGTGCGTCGCGTCAACCAGGTACAGCCCTTTGTGCGAATCTTCGGCGGAGCGGCCGGCCTGATGACGGCGGGCATCGTAGGCATTTGGGTTGCGGATGCACTGCGAGTGCTGAACTTCTAACACTCGCTCGGAACCGAAGAACGCAGCAGGAGATGGCTATATCCGGACTGCGTCAGAGAGGCCTCAGCGCTCGCTGTCAAGGTGAGTCATAGCGACCTTGTCATAGCGGGTACCTTGAATCTGCTCTGCGGAGAAGGTCTCATCGAGAGTGGCCAGATCTTCCGGAGTCAGGCGCAGCTCAAGAGCCTTGAGCGACGACTGCACCTGAGCGACGGTACGGGATCCGAGCAACGGAATGATGTCATCTCCGCGATGGAGCGCCCACGCGATGGCAAGCTGCGGCGTCGTAACGCCATGCTGTGCGGCCAGGCCGTCGAGCGACGCTATGAGCTGGCGATTCGCCTCTCCGGCGGCACCTGTAAATCGAGGCAGAAAGCGGCGGAAGTCGGACTTCTCGGTCGGCCGCGCGCCTGAGATAAGCCCGCGGCAGAGAACCCCATACGCGGTGACACCGATGCCGAGATCGCGCAGGCCGGGTAGAACTTTCGCTTCCATGCCGCGGGTCGTAATGCCGTACTCTAGCTGGACGTCGACGATGGGAGTAATGGTCTGGGCGCGGCGAGATGTCTCAACGCTGGCCTCACTGAGAGCCGCATACTGCACATAGCCCTGCTTGATCATGTCGGCGACAGCGCCGATGGTGTCTTCGATTGGGATGTGATCGTCGATCCGTGCAGGCCGGTAGATGGCGATCTGATTCACACCAAGGCGCTTGAGCGAGTAGGCCAGGTAGTTCTTGACCGCGGCGGGGCGCCCATCGAAGCCGGACCATGCGCCTGTAGGCGTACGCATGGCGCCAAACTTAACGCTGAGCAGCACCTTTTCGCGAGCCGAAGGCGCGAGCTCCGCTAGAGCGCGAGCCAGCAAAAGCTCGTTCAGCCCCATTCCGTAGAAGTCGCCTGTATCCAGAAGCGTGATGCCGCCGTCGATCGCCGCATGGATAGCGCGGATACTCTCGGCATCGTCCGTCGTCCCGTAGGAACCGCTCATGCCCATGCAGCCGAGAGCGATGGGGAAGACAGTGGGGCCGGTGCGGCCGAGCTGACGGGGAGAGAAGCCTGCGGCGGGGGCGGCGGTCGTATCGTTCACTGCGGTCATATCCTGCATACGTGTGCGATGCGTTTTCGCTGCGGAATGGCCAGCGATCCAGCAGGAATGTCGCTATGTCACAAAGGCGGAGATTTGTGTCCACGTACTGAATAGCTGAGTCCAAACAGGATTCGATGAAACACAACAGGGGATTGCGGAAAGGAAAGATTGACGTGCTGTTAAGCCCTCGGTAGTCTCTCGCTAACGCAATCAATTTAGAGGCGAACTTTCGCATGGCCTGTCGGGGTTTGCGCGACGGCTTGCCCGGCCCTCTCGTCCGTTGCCGGCAGCATCGTCTCTCTCGGCAGCGTCAACGCAGTCGAGTCACTCCCCGAACGCTGGTACACCCAAGGAGATCCTGTTGAAGACTGCCGGTCCCCGTTCCGCCGCCCTCTCTCTTTCGCTGGCTTTTGCTGCTGCATCGGCGTTTGCACAGTCCACTGCAACCGTCGCAGGCACCGTCACCGATCCATCCGGTGCGGTCGTTGCCGGCGCTCAGGTGACCGTGCACAGTAACGGGACCGGCATTGATCGATCGGTGCCGACCGATGGCGCGGGGCTGTACACGATTCCGGCACTCGAACCTGGAGACTACCGGATTCAGGTGACGGCTCAGGGCTTCGGCAACTTCGTGGTGCAGAGCCTCCGGCTCGAGGTGGACCAGAACACGACCATCAACGCGCGGCTCGGGTTGGCGTCGGCGGGCGAGACGGTTCAGGTGGATAGCGCGGCGTCGCTGATCGATGCGCAGACGATCACGGTCGGGCAGGTGATCGGGCAGCGCACGGTGCAGCAGATTCCCCTGAACGGCCGGCACTTTCTCGACCTGACAGCGCTGGTTCCGGGCTCTGTCGTGCCGCCTTCGACCGGAAGCCTGACGGCTCCGAGCCGCGGCCTGGGCGCGAACTCGTTCATCACGGCGGGCAACCGGGAAGACTCCGCCAACTTCATGATCAACGGCGTGAACCTGAATGACCTCACGCAGAACCAGATCACCTTTCAGCCCTCGATCAACACCACGGCCGAGTTCAAGATCTCGAACTCCACCTACTCGGCGGAGTACGGCCGGTCGTCAGGATCGGTGATCAACGTGGCCACGCGATCCGGGACGAACAGCTTCCACGGCGAGGCGTTCGACTACGGCCGCAACAACTACTTCGACGCGCGAAACTTCTTCAACCGCAAGGGATCCCGGCAGAATGCGTTCCGCCGGCAGAACTTTGGCGGCGCCTTCTCGGGGCCGGTCTTCCGCGACCGCACGTTCTTCTTTCTCTCCTACGAAGGGCTGCGACAGTCGCAGGACCTGCTGCTGCAGAGTAATGTGCTCTCGCCCACGCAGCGCGCGCAGTTCACCGCGGCGAATGGGACGGCCGGCTACGGAAAGCTGCTGCAGTTCATTCCAGCCGGCAACAATGCGACAGGGACTGTCTATGCGAGTTCCGCCCCCGGACCGGTGAAGACCGATCAGTTCTCGGGCGATCTCTCGCACCGGATCTCTGAGAAGGACTCACTGCACGGCTACTATGCGTGGCAGCAGGACGCGCGCACGGAGCCGAATCTTCAAGGCAACACCATTCCTGGATTCGGCGATCACCGCACGGCTCACCGGCAGGTCGGCACACTTAATGAGGTTCACATCTTCTCGCCGAGTGTCGTGAACGAGGCCCGCGTAGGCTTCAACCGCATCGCCATCGCCTTTCAACCGAACAACCCGCAGGACCCCACGCAGTTCGGGTTGATCACAGGCGTGCCATTCAACCAGGGGCTGCCGCAGATCACGATCTCGGATCTGGCTCTGAACTTCGGCGGCCCAGCGGGCTTTCCGCAAGGGCGATTCGTGACGACCGGTATCTTCTCGGACACGCTCACACTGACGCGAGGCAAGCACTCGATCAAGACCGGCGGGGAGTTCCGGCGTTTTGTCGGATCGAACTTCAACGAGGACACAGGATCCATCTCTTTCTCGAGCACGGCAAATTTCATCGCGGGCGGGGCGAACTCGTTTGCGGTGACGCCGAGCCGTGTGGCCAGCCGCCTCTTCATCGGATCGGCAGCCGGTTTTGTGCAGGATAACTGGCGCATCTCACCGAGGCTGATCGCGGAGCTCGGCCTGCGCTTCGAGTGGAACGGAACCCCGGTCGATGGCGGCAACCGCTTCGTGAACTTCCTGCAGACCAACAGCACCTTGACGCGCGTCGGCTCGCCCTATAACCAGAACTACA
>CAXTJC010000015.1:0-14927 GCA_964244225.1 uncultured Acidobacteriaceae bacterium | reverse complement strand
GCAGCTGATTCGTAATCAGCAGGTCAACGGTTCAAGTCCGTTCGTCGGCTCCATTTATCTAACAACTTAGGTAAGAGTTGAGAGCTCCAGGCAGGAACCGCCGGAGTGCCGATCTCAGCAGATCCGGGACCAGGATGCATGCGGTGCCATGGTCCGGAACAGCATCGTTCTTCAGCTATAGATAAAGGCCCATCCGGGTGGATGGGCCTTGGGTGTGTCTGATGCTGGTCGCGGTTCCTTTGATGAGTTCTGCGGGACTTTCTTAGCGGGCCAAACGGCGGCGGCCTACTTCAACCAAGCCAATCAAGCCTGTGCCCAATAGGGCCAGCGTAGAGGGTTCAGGAACGGAAGACGGGGTGACGCTAAAACTGGTGATGGCAAAGGGAGTTATGGCGCCGGGATCGTTCGGGTCAACGACATCGACCTCATAGCCGTTGTTGTCGTAGACGTGGGCCAGGCTGATACCGATCGGACTGGTGAGGTAAAGAAGGAAGCCATTCGCGTCGACGTGAGCCTCGCCCGGCGCGGTGTAGAGGACATTGTTGAAGGTGAAGCCGGACTGCGTCGCGGACATCTGAGAGTTGGTCCCGGCGTTAACGATGCCGGAGAAGGTATAGCTGGCGGCGGCGCCGGTGATGCTTTGGATGTCAAAGGCGCCCGGAGCGTAGGGGTCAGTAGGACCGGTGATGGTGCCGGATACGGTGAAGCTTGAGCCGGGGGTGCTGCTGGTGTCGGCGGTGGTGATGGCGAAGTTGTAGGTGTCGGCGTGCAGGGCAAGGGGGCTTGCGAGCGCTGCGAGGGCAAGATACGAAAGGTAAGATTTGAACATGGGAACCGTCCTGCGGGATGATGGCGGAAGGGGAAGCCAAGGGGAGGCCTCACGGGGATCGCTTCCGGGAGAGTGATAGGTGTGTCCAGCTTGGGTGCCGGATCGAAGAGAATGATGTTGCCTTTCACGGGAACAGGCAAGACTTGAGGTTCAACAGGAGAGTATCTGCAAAGTAGATGCGGTATGGAGGAGTCGTGGAGATATTTCTGCTGTGAATCAAGCAAAGAACCTGATTTGGTACACGATATCCACGGATATTACAGCGCGGGAGGGTGCCGCGTCTTGATTGGCGCCAGATTTCCCCGCATACTCCGGGCAGGTGCGGCTTCGTTGGGTGTTTTCCCGAGGCCCCGTGAGGATGAGCGTGAACGGATTCGGCCGACAGGACGCCGTGCGAATTCTTCATCTGGATACGCGTGAGCTCAAACGATGGGAGCAAGCGGGGCTGATCGCTGCGCAGGAGCAGTACAGCTTTACGGAGCTGGGGGATCTGCGAACGCTTCGGGATTTGCGGGCGCGGCGCATTCCAACGCGAAGAATACGTGCTGCTCTCGATGCAATGCACGCCACCGCGGGGGTGCGGCATGCGTTGCGCGAGATCACGGCGACCAGTGGGCTGCGGTTCCGGCATGAGGGAACGCTGCTGGATCCGGTGACGCACCAGATGGCGTTCGACTTTGAGAGGACCAGCACGCCGGAGCGACGGCTGCGGGTGGTGGGACGGCCGGAGGCGGCAGACGAACGGCGTAAGGCACAGGTTCAGGAGATGTTTCTGCAAGCGGTTCGGCTGGAGGAGGATCCAGCGACTATCGACGGAGCGAGGATGATCTACGAGGCACTTCTCGAGATTCGTCCCGAGCATGCACCGTCGCTGATCAATCTGGGTACGATCCATTACAACCTGCGTCAATATCTTGCGGCTGAGCGGCTTTATCGGAGGGCGACGGAGACTGATCCTCGGTACGCGTTGGCGTTCTTTGATCTGGGAAATGTTCTGGACGAGTTACAGCGATTGCCGGAGGCGACAGTGGCGTACCAGCGCGCGGTGGAGCTGGTGCCGCATTACGCCGATGCACACTACAATCTGGCTCTGTCGTTTGAACGGCAGGGACAGCGGCGCCGGGCGCTGCGGCACTGGCTCACGTATGTGCGGCTGGACCCGGTAGGACCTTGGAACGCGCATGCGCGCGGGCAGGCGAAGCGAACGCTGAAGTTGGAAAAGCTGTCAATCGTCAGTCGTCGTGGGCGATTGGTTCAGGCCGGGTAGTACGCTGCCGGCTTGTCCGCTGCAACTCCGCCTGATCATGAAAGCTTCCCCTTGCAAGGCAAGGCATTTTCTTCTTGACAGCCATGCTCACGAAGCCCTAGATTCTGACGCGACCCTGATAACGTGACCATCTCAGATGGAAACGATATCTCGGTCTGACTCGACACACGAAAACGAGCAGAGATCTAGGAAACGTGTACACAACTTTGAGGTTCGACGCAGGAGCGACGTTTATGTTTGGAAGAGAGCGGAAGATGGAAGTCAAAGAGCAAGGTGCGGGATGGCCCAGCACAGGATTTGCTGAGGTCTGCAGCGGGTTTGGGTGGCGACGGGCGGCGCTCGCGGTCTTGTTTCTGCTGCTGATGCTGCCGGCGGGACGCCTGCTTGCGCAGAACGGAACCATCCAGGGAATCGTTGTGGACTCACAGGGAGCCACTATCCCGAACGCGAACGTCCGAGCCACGGACATCGCAAAGGGTGCTCTCATCCGTGAGGTCAAGTCCGGCGGCAATGGCGAGTTTCAGCTTCAGCCACTGCCTTCAGGGACCTACTCGATTGAAGTTACCGCGCCAGGTATGTCCACGCTCAAGCGCGATAACGTGACTCTTGAACTTTCGCAGACACTGAACCTTGGCCCAGTCGCTCTGGCCGTTGGCTCTGAAAGCACTACGGTGACTGTCAATACTGAGCCATTGTTGATCGAGACGACGACCTCCGAGCACTCAGACGTGATTACCTCGAAGGAGGTGACAGAGACGCCGCTTAATGGCCGAGATTTTACGTCACTCATTCGGACACTTCCGGGTATTGTTTCTAACAACAACTCAGATTTCAACCTGGTCTTCAACTCTACTACCGGATTCTTTGTCAATGGCTTCCGCAGCAGCGCCAACAATGTGTATCTCGATGGCGCTATCAATACCGACGTCGGTGCAAATGATGGACAGTACACGCAGCTAAGCCTGGATGGAGTTGGCGAATTCAAGGTGCTTTCCGGTAACTACAACGCCGAGTATGGGCGCAGTCCGGGAGTCAACATTCAGATCAACACCAAGAGCGGAACCAGGCAATTCCACGGCTCCGGGTGGGAGTTTAACCGGAACGACTTTTTCGACGCAAATAACTACGATCGCAATCACTCCGGTAACAAGATCGCTAAGCTCCGCTTTAATCAGTTTGGCGCAAATATTGGTGGGCCGGTTCTGATCCCGAAGCTCTCATCAGGCGACCACAAAAAACTTTTCTTCTTTTATAATTATGAGGGTACACGCGCGACGCGGCCGAATAATGCTCCTACGACAGGACGCGGGGCCTACGACTTGCCTGTTCAGGCACAGCTGACAGGAGACTTCTCATCGTTGTACTCCGGTGGAACGATCAAGACCGCTCCCCAGTTCCTTGCCGGCCAGATCTTCCGGCCAGGAACAATCACCTACGATGCGAACGGCAATATTACGGGCGGCGTTCCATATGCGGGTAATATTGTACCTTCGTCAGAGTTCAGCAAGCAGACTCCTGCCTGGCAAAAATTGCTCAATCGAGCCTATACCTTCGGTCCGAACACCCCTATTGGTGGTGGCCAGGTGGAGGTCTCCTTCCAGGACGCCTACCAGTTCAAGAAGGACCAGAACGCTACCCGTATAGACTATGCCGCCAGCGACAAGCTGAATATGTTCTTCCGTTGGGTCAACGACTCGCAAAGAGAGAGCCAGCAGTTCGGGATCTTTGGTTACAACGCTTTTCCAATTCTTCCAGAGTTTCGTGAGAAGCCGGGAGCGAGTTGGGCCTTTGGTATTAATAGCATCATCACACCCTCTCTGACGAACGAGGCGATCTTTCAGTTCAATCACCTTACACAGCGCGTGGATGTAGATACTCCATCCGCTAACTATGATCAGACTGCTCTGGGTTTTACTTTCCAACAGCTCTACCCGGGAACCAATCTCAGAAATAAATATCCCCAGTTCAGTGCGGGTGGCTTCTTCGATAATACATTCGCTCCTGGCTGGCATAGCGAGGGCAGAACGCTTGGAATAACGGATACCCTGTCAAAGACGATCGGATTGCACACGCTCAAAACTGGCGGCTTTGTGAATGAGGTTAAATCAGGCCAGCAGCCATCGTTTACTGAGGCAGCCAACTTCAACTTCGGTTCGGGCCAATCAAACCTTAACGACACGGGAAATCCAGTCGCCAATCTTCTGCTTGGCAACTATCAGAGCGTAAGCCAAACGAATGGCATATTCTTCGGTAGCTTTAAGTTCTGGCAGTGGGAGATATTTGGACAGGATACCTGGCGCGTAACACCCCGACTTACTCTGGACTATGGTCTGCGATATGCCTATCTCGGACCGACATTCACATACGGAAAGTATCTGCAGAACTACTTTGATCCATCCCGCTATAATCCGGCAAATGCTGCGGTCATTCAGACGGCAAGCGGGTTGACCGCTGGAAGTATTATCGGTGGCGACCCATTCAACGGTATTGTCCAGGAGGGAACCAACGGGATTCCTTCCGGACTTGCCAAGCATCGCTATAACAATTTCCAGCCAAGAGTCGGTTTCGCGTATGACGTTTATGGTGATGGGAAGACGGCGTTTCGTGGAGGAGCAGGTATCTTCAATGAGCGTATTCGACAAAACAATCAGAGCTTTGATGGTCTTGGCAATCCTCCGCTGTCCTACACTCCTCAGCTTTTCAACGGTAATATCGACAATCTGTCACCGAACCTAGTCGCCAGTGGAACCCGTTTCCCTGTCGGCATCAATGCCTTCGATAAAGCTGGGCAGGTACCAACCTATTACGGCTACAATCTCGGGATACAGCAGCAACTCCCAGGCAATGTGGTGTTTTCGGCAACCTATGTCGGCAATACCGGCCGACACGAACAGTACTCCTTCAATCTAAATAGTCTTCCAGTAGGAGCGGCTAACGCTATCGTTCCCGGCACAGGCAAGTCGCTGCTTCAGAATGCAAACAATCAGTCAGCGGCCATTGTTCCGTATAGGGGTTACACCAGCATCTTCTACACGAAATATGGTGCAACTTCGAACTATAACGGCTTGCAGACCCAAATCCAACGCCGTTTCAGCCGAAACCTCGTAATTACTGCGGACTACACCTGGAGCAAGACGATTGATTTGACGGACGATGACAATAATGTAAATGAACTTGTTGATGCGTATAATCCAAAGCGTGATCGCGCAGTTGCTGGTTGGGACCGGACTAATGTCTTCAACGTAAATTACGTTTACACGGCACCCGACCTCCGGGGGCATAGCTTTCTTGCGCGAAGTGTCCTTGGAGGATGGGAACTGGCGGGAATTACGCGTTACTGGGGCGGTACTCCATTCAGCGTGTTTGCCAACGGCAATCCAGGTACCCTTGGTCCTGGTCAACTGAACACGGCTTCCAACAGTAATGCTTCGGTCTATGCGGACTATAATCCGCAGGCCGGCCAGAAGCTCTACCCTAAGACGTACTCGCAATATATCAATCCATTCCTCTTCTCGCGTCCTCAGGATAATCAGCTCGGTAATACCAGCCGTGATCAATTCCGCGGGCCCGGCATTGCTAACTGGAACATCTCTCTCTACAAGAACTTCATCTTTAACGAAAGCACAAGACTCCAGCTTCGGCTTGAGACATTCAATACCTTCAACCACACGCAGTTCGCAACAGTGCAAAACAGTATCGTTGGAACAAATCCTGGGGACACTCCTACCGCTCCTTCTACGGGAAATCAAGGTACGGTTGGCAATTCGGGTGCGGTTGGAAGTTTGTATGATCCACGCAACATCCAGATCGCAGGCAAGTTCTACTTCTAAGTCGATTGTTTTGTCCGAAACAGCGTAGCCGCACTTGCTTTCAAGTGCGGCTACGCTGTTTTGTGCCATGATGTCGCAAAGGATTCCTGTGAAGCAGCTTGTCGTGATGGTGGCGATTTTGAGCGGGTTTTTTTTACGGCCAATTGCGGTGTGGCCGCAGGAGAAGCCAGCGCTGGAAACCGTATTCAATGAAGCTGTCACTGCGATGCGGGCGGGGCAACTTCGCGATGCAGAATCAGGCTTCATCAAAGTCCTTGCAGCCGATCCCAATAACCTTCCAGCGCTTGGGAATCTGGGTGTACTGTACGCAAAGACTTATCGTCTAGCGAAGGCTATTGAGGTCGACCAGCGAGCGCTCACGATTAATCCGAAGGAACCGTCGCTCCTGCTTAATCTCGGTCTTGCCTACATGAAGCAGGAAGACTATGCGCGAGCGCGGCCCTATTTTGAAAGTCTGGACGCCGGCCCTAGTAGCGGAACCCGATCGGCGCTGCTGCTTGCTACGTGCCTGGTAATGGGAGACTCGCCGAAGGAGGGTGTTGATCTTATTACCTCTCGCAAGTTGGAGTCGCAGGACTCGTCGGCCCTGTATTTGGAGACTGTCGGCTATGCTCGCTTGAACCAAACGGATGCGAGTGAAGCGATCTTTCGGAGACTGCTTGAAAATGGTGGAACGCGAGCACAGGCCAACTTCCTGCTGGGCCAGGCCTTCCACGATGGGCATCGCTTGCAGGAAGCGGCGGTGTCTTTTACGACCGTGCTGGCGCAGCAGCCGGGGTACCCGGGAGCGCACCGGGAGCTGGGAAAGGTTTATATTTCCATGCAGCGTTTTCCCGATGCAGAGAAGGAACTGCATACGGCGATTACAGAAGACCCGGCGGATGGCAGCGCACTGTATTTTCTGGGCGCGCTGCTGGTGCAGACGGCACGTGAACGCGAGGGAGTGCCGTTGCTGGAGCGAGCGGAGACGCTGGTGCCAGACTCGTGGGCCATCCCGTTTTATTTGGGCAAAGCCGCGGTGAAGCAGGGTCAACCCGCGACGGCGATTCCGCTTCTGCAGCGAGCTGCCGCCATGAACGCCGATGAGCCACAGGTGTTCTACCTGCTGGCGAGTGCGTTACGCGAGACGGGCCATGCCGAGGAGGCCAAAGCCGCGATGGCTCGTGTGCAGGCTTTGCATAGCACGGCTCTGGATGCCGAAAAGCAGGCGATGAGCAGCAAGGTCGCGGGAGCCCGATAGCCCGATTATTGCGAGGTTGTGGCGGCTGCCAGGCTGTTGAGGCGTTGCTCGACGTTCACCAGGGCGCGGGCCTCATGGTAGCTGGCCTTCCAGATCCTGCCCTTAGTGGGTGAGAGCGGCGCGCCGTCGGGCTTGATCAGCTCGTATTCGCCATGAAACTCGTGGTCGACCTGATAGCGTTGAATCCATTGCCATTGCAGCTGGAATGCTTTCCAGTACACGTCCGTGGTGCGGCCGAAGCGCTCATGCAGGAGCAGGAGGGTGTTGAGAGATTCCATCTGCACCCACCACTCTTTGAGGAGATCGGCGGGTTTGCCGGCGAAGGGGCCGGAGTGGTAGAGACCGCCGTGCGCGTTGTCCCAGCCGTAAGCGAGCGCATGATCGACGAGCATGCGGCCGACCTTTTCGGTTCGCTCCCAATCGGCAGGCGAGGGCGGCGTGCCGTGTCCTGCAAGCGCCTGTTCTGCTTCGTCGAGAAGATAGGTAGCTTCGACGTCGTGTCCGTAGGAGTCGTGGTCCGGGACGGCGTGCCAGTCGTTCGTGAGATAGAGGTTCATCGCTCCGGGCTGCACGGTAATCACGTCGCGGACGAGGTGCTGCAGCTCCTGAACACGCGCGCGCAGAGTTGGATCAGGCCAGATTTGGAGGAGCTCCGTGAAGCTTTCGAGCAGGTGGATGTGGGTATTCATGGACTTGTAGCCGATGGGGAAGTCCGTACCGGGGAGGGAGCGGATGACGGCCTCATAGGGCGCGGCCTGCAGGGGCGTTCCGGCGCGGGTGAGCCACTCGAAGTAGCCGCCGTTTCTGGCATCGTGTGCATGCTGGTCTGTCCAGTGGAAGGCACGCTTCGCCAGATCGAGGTCGGCCGCGTCGTGCGTGGCCTGATAGGCACCCGCGAGTCCATAAATGCCGAAGCTGATGCCATAAAGCTGCTTGTTATCGGTGAAGGCGGGGGAGATGGAGCCGTCGTCCGCCAATCCCCAGAAGAAGCCGCCATTCTGCTTGTCCCAGAGGGTGTTCCGGAGGTAGTCCGCGCCATGGCGGACGTAGGGCAGGTATTGTGCGCTCTGGGAGGGGCGATGGAGAACGACCTGCGCGGCGACCCAGGTCATGCGTCCCTGAAAGACGGAGAATTTGCCATGGCTGGGGAGTGGGCTCCAATCTCGCGCGAAGTCGGCGTTGAAGCCGCCGTGTACGGCGTCGATCGATCGGGGGTACCAGACCCCAAGAACGTCCTGCTGCAGCATTGTCTCTGACTCTGCGGCGAAGTGCTGGTAGGCAGCTTTTCCCGCAGGCAGGTAGGTGATCGCATCCGGCGTGATGGGCGGAGACGGGGCGCGTTGCGCGTTCAGACCAGTTGCCGTGACGAGCAGAGCGGTGAGGCAGAGCTTTGAGAATCCAGTCATATAGGGCCAGTGCCTCCGGCGAAATTTGGGTCTACGGTTCACGGTATGGCTGGTTTGTGGGCGGAGGTGTGAGCGGCGGGAAGGCCTGGCTGTGACCGTTCAGGACCTGATCGGCGGCGAGCACGAGAAACATGTAGTTGGAGGAGCCGCCGCCGAGCACATACTCCATCTGCTGCCAGAGGAAACCGAAGTCTTTGAGCTCGGGGAAGTCCGGCCGGATAAGGGCTGTGCCGCTGACGACGCCGCCGGGGATGTAGGACGAGTCGGCGCGGTTGAATCCGTAAGCAACAGTGGTCGAGCGCGCGCCCACACCGGAGGCGAAGGAGGCCGTGTTCGATCCCGGATGTACGCCGAGCATGAAGTTGAGGGCATTGAGCATGTACTCCGGGGTGACGATGTCTGGGAAGGCCTGGTGGAGGTAGAACTGCTCGACGCCGAAGCGCTCAATCTCCCAGCCGGCGCCCCAGATGTAGGGCGTGTACGGAACGCCGAAGGGTGAGTCGGTCGCCTGCTTTTTCGCGAGGGCAGCGAAGTCGCGGCGGACGGCCTCTCTGAGGGCCTGCGTGAAGGCGTCATCATGGAGGGAGGCAGAGACGGGCGCGATGGCCCAAGCGATCTTGACCGAATCCGCGACAATGCGATCACGGCTGACCAGGATCTCTTTGCGGTAGAGCTCGTGGCCAGTCGTCTTCCAGAGCTGTGCGGCGGCGATCATGCGCGCGTCGAAACCCTTCTGTGCGCCCTTCTGCGCGTCGCGGTTGACGAGCCAGAGGGCTTCGGCGGCCTCTACGCACTCGCGTGAGAGCTCCGGGTTAGTGGCTTTTAGAACGCGGCCGGCGGAGGCGAGAGCTGCGATGGCCTTGTACTCGTTGATCGGGTTCTGCTCGGTGAAGACCCATCGATCGTCAGGCTTGCCGGATTCCGTTCCGGAGCGCTGGTCCTGCTTCATCGAGGAGTTGAAGTGAAGGTTGTCGGTCGCGTTTGAAGGATCGCCGAGGAGCACATACTGCTCGAGGGTCGCCTCCTGAATGCCTCGATAGACGCGGCTCATAGAGCGGTAGCCGCCGAGGATGCTGCGGATGCCGTGCTCCACCTGCTGCAGTGCATCGGCTTGACCGTCGGGGACATGCAGCAGTGTGCGGCGGCCGTGCTCGTCGATGCTGGTGTCGTCGTAGTCGAGATGGAAGTTCTCATAGGCGGCGGCGAGGATGGAGACCTCGTCGGCCTGTGACTCGATGCGGAGATCGCCGTCACCGGCATCGTGCCATCCACCCTGGTCTAGGTCTGGGACGGTCTCGCCGGGCTTGTACTTCGTCAACGTGGAGGAGCCCTGCTCATAGCCGTCGAAGTGATTATGGTTCGTCGGGGCCATGCGTGCGTCGTCAAGATGGCAGGCACCATGCCAGACGCGGTATTGCTGCTCCACGCGCATGTGGCACATCTGCACAGGGAGAAAGTACTCAAGGACAGGCTGCCAGATGCCGCGCTGGTAGACATCCGGCGCGATACGGAAGGGCTGCGACACGGCTGTGCCGTACGCGATCTGATACATACCCGGCTGATTGATCCTGGTGAAGTCGAGCTCCGCGTATTTGTAACGAAGAAAGTTCCCCCATGAGGTGGGAGCAGCGGAGAAGACCTCTTTCATGCCGCCTTCTTCGCTGACGCGCAGAACGCGGACGGGCTGCGTCGCGGTCTCGTCACGATCGAGCTCGACGATGGCGACCTTCTGCTGCGCAGGATGGTAGCCGACCTGGCTGACGTGAATAACCGGCTGATACTTCCAGCCCGGGATGGCATGCGGCGTGATGATCCAGTCAATGGCGCCCTTTGTCGCACCCGCAGGTACGAGGGAGCGCACGACGAACCAGCCGTTATTGCGCTTGGAACGGGCGTCGAGCAGCTGCAGATTGCCCGTTTTCGATTCGATCAGCATGCGCTGGCCGTCGGTCTCGGGTGCAATGGAGAGTTTTGGACCCGCAGCTAGCGGCGCGGGTTGGACCTCGCCGGTGTCGTCGCGCAGCTCCGGTCCGTTTGCCTGGTGGGGGAAGATGCCGGAGCTGCTGCCGAGGTACCAGCTCCTGCCGAAGAGATCGTTGGGGAAGAGCTCGAAGTTGAAGCCTACCTTGCCGATGAACTTCGCCGGGATCGGTTGATCGAGATCCACGGTGACATGAATCGCACTGCCCTCGGCATGGACGCGAACTTTATAGGAGAAGTTCAGATCGGGGTAGTTGATCGGATTGAAGCCAGTACGATTTTTAGTCGGGTCTGGGTAAGAGAGCGTGGTGGTGATCGTATCGGAAGCCGCATCGACGACGCGGGCGTCCTGCTTCGGCATTGCCTGCCACTGGCCGGGCGCGGGATCGAGCCGGAGATCGCCGTTTGTCGCAACGCGGACGCCGTTCTGAATAATGGAGACGCCGCCCTGGTGGCCATCCGGATAGATGTCCTGAAAGGCCATGACGTTGATCCCTGGAGACTCGAAGTATTCCTTCTTATTCAGGTGCAGGGACATGTCTTGCGCGAGCACGGGCGCGGCTGTAAGAGCGGCCAGCGAGGACAGGAGCAGGGAAGAGAGGAGCAGAGAGAACGGCTTGCCGGCAGCAGTCATGAACGAATCAATGCTCCTGAATTGGATCCTGAGTTTAGGCGGTGCGCAGAAGTTCCAGCATCTTGCGATCGAGCTTGTGGCCGCGAAGGTCTTCGTAGGCTACATCCGTACGGCCGCTGTCGAGCACGCCGAAGTTGCCGCGAAGATTCCAGAGAGCGTTTCCCCAGCCGGCCTCGCGCCAGACAGCCAGGCAGTCCGACATCCAGGCGAGCGCGACATCGTGCGGCGTCTGGTTGTAGCAGCCCCACTCGCCCACATGCACCTGCGCGCCGCGATCGGTAAGCGGCTTCCATTTATCGACGTATTCTTCCTTCAGCTTCGCACGATCCCAGAGGTGGCCCTTGTCGTCGGTCAGCGGCCACGTCGGCATCTTCATGGTCTCGTACTCGTCAAGTGGCACCCACGTGGCTCCGTGATGACTGACGGCCTTCGGCTGATAGCCGCGCGTGCTCTGCACCAGACCCAGGCTGGCGAGCTCGAGCACGGGGTTCTGGCCGATGTTGATGCCATCGGCGAAGATGATGCGTTTTGGATCTTCGGCGCGGATGGCCGCGACGAGCGCCTGCGCGACGGCGACATAGCGTTCTTCGAAGTAGCCCTCGTAGGACTTCATCTTTGGCGGCTCGTTGATGAGGTCGAAGGAGAGCTGCGTGCTGGGCACGCCCTTGTAGCGGCGGGCGAAGGTGCTCCAGTGAAAGCAGGCGGCCTTGAGCGCGCGTGGGCCCTCGTCCTGGCGGCCGGTGAAGAGATCGGCGGGCTCGAGCTCGCGGCCATTAATGCAGTAGCCGGGGATGCGATGGAAGTTCAGGTTGATGTGGACGTTGTACTGCTTGCCGAGCGCGACCACGCGATCAATCTCTTTCAGCGGCTCTTCATTGATGTAGGTCCAGTCCGTTGGCTTG
Organism: uncultured Acidobacteriaceae bacterium; assembly: GCA_964244225.1. Lineage (GTDB taxonomy): Bacteria > Acidobacteriota > Terriglobia > Terriglobales > Acidobacteriaceae > Edaphobacter. The sequence continues at coordinate 2,839 of CAXTJC010000015.1, read as the reverse complement.
CCCCAGATCCAGTAGGAGAGCGGGATGCGGGCGAAGTTGAAGCCCCACTCCTGCATCATGGCGAAGTCTTCCTCGCTGAATGCGGGCTTTGCGGTATCGCCGGGGCGGCGCTGCCATTGAATGTTGAAGCCACGATAGCGTGGAAGACGAACCGGGGCTTCGTCCGCGGAAAGAGGCAGAGGGGATGCTGCGGCAAAGGCAGTCAAGCCGGGGCTATTCGCCGCGATACCCGCGACGATAAGCCCGGACAAGAACGATCTGCGCTTCATGAAGCTACGATTCATGAAGCTGCGATCCATCAAGCTTGCGGTATCGCTGAAGCCCGCACGATCCATGTACCCTCCGACTGGGCCCGAATGCGGAGAGCAGAGCACCAGAAACCGCCCAATGATAACGAAATCAGACAATAGATTGCAAAGAAAGAACCAAGCAGGGTTACACAGGGGAAAAGACCCGTCGCAGCCAGTGCTCTGTACTTGTGGCTGCGAGCGGACGAGGAGTCATCGTGAGGGTTCGAGCAGAGCGACCTGTTCCGCAGGCGGTGTTGCGTTGCTCTGAGCGATAGCCTGCTGCAGCTGCTTCTCCTCGGAGGATCTGCGGCAAAGGACATGGGTCGAGCTGCCCGCCGTCCAGACCTCCCGCAGAAAATAACGGTTGCCGTACCTGGTAAAGACGAGCTTGCCTTTGGCTGCGGGATTCAGGCTCTGGTCGGCCTGAACCATGAAGTTGGTCCCGTCACGATCTCCTCGAACAAGAAGAATATTCTCCAGGGTCAAGCTGACGGTGTAGCGGCCGGGCGGAAGGTGATGCGATCCGTTCTCAAAGCTGAAAGGGACTTGAACCGAGATCGGGTTGTGAGGGCTCTGAGCAACCACGGGCTGTGGTGTGGCGAGCGTTGCGAGAAGAGCGGCAGCAAAGAAAGCGATGATCTGTCGGCGTGCGGTCATGGTGGTAGCTCCTGGGGAAGACCGCCTCGAGGGCCGCCTTCACTCAGTAGCGCGTGCAACACACAGAAAAGGTGCCATTCGATATGAAACTATTTTCGATACAGATTGCCGAGTCGATCTTTCCTAGCAGTTTGCTGGTACGGAGCCCAGGAATCCGGCCTCAGAGAGGCACGGTTGGTCCGGGCGACGCCTCTGGACGCAGCTCCCGGTGAAGCCAGAGCCGGGCGAGCGCCCAGTCACGTTTGACGGAGCGAGGAGCGATGCCGAGAAGCGGCGCAATCTGCTCCACGGAGAGCCCGCCGAAGTAGCGCAATTCGACGACGCGAGCCTGACGTGGGTTCGCCTGCGCGAGCCGGTCCAGGGCTTCATCCAGGGTGAGAACCTCATCGATGCGCTCGACCGAGAGAGCGAGTCCGTCTTCAAGTTCGACACGCTTGAGGCCGCCGCCGCGGCGCTCCGCATTGTGGGCGCGAGCATAGTCCACCAGAACGCGGCGCATGACGTGCGCGGCGACGCCGATAAAGTGCTGGCGGCTGCTCCAGTCGACCTCCTCGTGGGCGAGCCGGAGATAGGCTTCGTGGATGAGGGCCGTCGCCTGCAAGGTGTGCTCGGGCCGCTCGCGACGCATATAAGACCGGGCGAGGCGGTGAAGCTCCTGATAGATGAGAGGCAGAAGGGTCTCGGCGGCGGCGGCATCCCCGGCCCGCATGGCGTGAAGCAGCTCCGTCACCTGTCCGTCGTCAGGGTTGATGGCCGCCTCCAATCACGCTTCTGCTGCGGATCATACGCCACAAAGGGATTTGAAGAAGCTGATGGCCCTGATCTGCGGAGCACTGCGCTTTAGAAGGAAAGGGAGAGTGATGCCGGCGCGGTTAAAGCACCGCCCAAACCAATCGGGAACGTGGTATGCTAATGCCGTCACGAGAACGAAGCGATGCCAGATGGTTCCTCGATCTGGAGGCGCCGCTGACGAGCCAGCTTCGCCCGGCATCCTGTTCTCGCTGTCACCCGGCCCCCAAAATTTTGCTTCTGCTCGTGCAGATGCTTTCTCTGCAGTCCTGTTCCGTACAGTGCTGGATGGCTATTCATGGTGAATCAACGACAGTCCGTTGAAGAAATCTTCTGCGCGGCTCTTGAGCTGCCGGCCGGGGAGCGCTCGGCGTATCTCGATGCGGCATGTCGCGAGTCGCCGGAGCTTCGCCCGTTGGTAGAGACACTGCTGGCTGAGGAGGAGCGCGCCGGCAGCTTTCTCCAGACACCACTGTTAGCGCAGGACGCGAGTCCAGCAGCGTGTAGCGACGCAGACCGTTGGCCGTCAAGTGGCCGTGCGCCGACGCTAGATCATTGCCCACCGGTCTCCATAGCGAGAGGGAGCATGCCGCGCTTCCAGACAGGACAGCTGATCGGCGACCGGTTCGCAGTCGTGCGATTTCTGGCGCGCGGCGGCATGGGCGAGGTCTATGAGGTGGAGGACAGGCTGCTCCAGGGCGAGCATGTCGCGTTGAAGATGATCCGGCCGGAGATCGCGGAGGAGGCCGGCAGCACCTTGCGGTTTGAACAGGAGGTGCTGCTGGCGCGCAAGGTGCACCATCCGAACCTCTGTCCGATCTACGAGATCTTCCGCTGCGAGCAGCCCGGGCCTGCGTTTCTCTTTCTCACCATGAAGCTGCTGCACGGGGAGACGCTCGATGCGTGCCTGCTGCGCAGCCGGACAATGGGCCGGCAGGAGCGCCTGACTCGGCAGGAGCGGATCGATATCTGCACCAGGCTTATGGCGGGGGTAGCGGCCATCCACGCGGCGGGGATCGTGCATCGTGACATCAAGCAGAAAAACGTGATGCCGGAGCGCAGCGGCCCGCGGCTCGGCGTGTTTCTGCTAGATTTTGGGCTGG
>CAXTJC010000014.1:0-15401 GCA_964244225.1 uncultured Acidobacteriaceae bacterium | reverse complement strand
CTGCTTGCAGAACGCGATCCTGGTGCTCTGCAAATCCCGGAAGTGTACGTCCATTTGCTATGACTGTCTGAGCTACGGGAAGTACAAAATGTCCCGCCAGCGCGTGCATCATCCATTGTGTAGGAGCGACAAGCCAAGTTGCGCCATCCAACCCTTTCTGAACCATGTCCACATAGCGCGACAGCCAGGGGCTCCACTTTAGACCGTCCGGTATGCAGGCATCGGCCCAGCTAAGGACATCGCTGTGAGCTACCAGCAGCTTCGGGATGCCTGTGGAGAGATGTCCAAAGCAGAATTGGTTTGAATGAAGCAGATCAGGCCTAAAATCTCGAACAATCTGCTCGAGAAGTTCTGCGCCTTGCTGCAAGGTATCCTCATTTTCAGGCATCCACTCTAAAGGGATCTCGCAGGGGATGTAGCGGAAGCTCTCTCCTGCTGCTGCAGCAACGCGAGTGGACCATTGCAACTGCTCAAATGTAGGAGAAGTACCGAAGCTAACAAGGGCAACGCTGCAGCCATTGCGAAGAAGGCCCTCAGTAAGTGCTTTGGTATAGGTCCACACACCGCCTACCGTGTCGGTGGTTAGGAGCACACGCATTCCAACTCCGTAAGTGAGGCGGGTATCTGCGCCTGGACATCACTAAATCCTTTTTCAGAGAAGAGCTGCAGATAGAAGGAGTGAGCACGCTCCCAAGCCGCTTCATCCGGCTGTTCTCCGAAGGTAGTCACATATTCTGGACTGCCAGGGAAAGGGAACATGGGTACTGGCTCGCTGACCCAGACACCCTTTGATTTGAGGTGATTCTGCCAGAGCGCAACCTCCGTGGGATCGTCAGCGGAGGTTTTGATCAGATTAGCCTGAACCCATGGAATTCTTTGCCGAGCATACATCAAGAGTTCGCTAATGCGGTTCGTCGTCACACGGCAGTTCTTATTCATTGCGTCCCGTCCGGCATCCGTGATGGATTCAATGCCGCACTCAAACGAGACACAGCGGGCTCGCGCAAGAAGCTCGAGTGACTCTTCGTCCCACAGATCGATACGCGTCTGGAAACCGATGGATACTGGCCGCGTCGCAATAGCTTCGAGTAAGGCGCGTACCTGTTTCCCGACACCGAAGATTTCGTCGATGAAGTAGATGTACTCTACCCCTCGGCCGATGAGCTGATCGATCTCTGCAAGGACGTGCGTCAACTCTCTTTCCCGATACTTGTTGCGGAAGAGGGTCTTATTGCAAAAGGTACAGGCGTACGGACAACCGCGCGCGAACTCTATCTCAGCCCCTAAACGCAGGTGATCCGCGCCGTTTCCAGCGAAGATGTGGTGTAGATGTTTATGTTTGTTCACAGGGTAGTCGGAGTAATCAAGTGGACCGAGTGCTCGCATGTCGGTTACACCAAGGCCTGGGCTGCTGTGGAAAGTTCCTGCAGCATCCGTCCAGCAGCAACCGTCAATCATCTCCCATGGTGACGTTGCAAGTTGCGAGAGGGTCTGATCTGGTTCGCCTCGCAGAGCAACGTCAGCGCGGGTCTTCTGCAGGGTGGCCCGCGGTGTTACTGATCCGTGCGGTCCGATCACAACCTTTGTGGAGTGACGATCAAGCTGATCGATCCACTGGCGAGGAACGCGGAGTTCCGGCTGCGGGCATCTCCAGAAAAGATAAGAGGGTGCGGTCGGCAGGACGAGAAATTCTTCATCAAACGCATCCAGACGGCCGCGAACATCTTCGACGGTCAGACCTTCCATCCATGCGTCGATGAGAAGCACCTCTTGTCCTGCCGCACGTAACATCTCTCTTGCGGAAAGCAACTCCAGTGGAAAGTGCGGTTCTGCACAGCCAAAGTAGGTAGAACCCTCAAAGGTCCACTTCGGATTGACGAGGGCGAACCTCATGCGACCTCCTCGGGAACCAGTTCGGTTGTGGAGACTGGATGACGCTGTCTCTCGAGCAGACTGCGATTTTCATGCCAGAACTGCTGAATAGACGCGATGATGTCGCGCAGATTCTGCGATGGTTTCCAACCAGTATCTCGTAGGAGCTTTTCCGTACTGGAGATATACAGCGGCTGGTCACCAGGGCGGACGGCGCTGTTACGAAGCTCTGGCCGCAGGCCGGTAGCAGCTTCCATTGCGGCGAGCATCTCTCGAACGGAGACGGCGCGATTGGGACCGCCACCCACGTTGTAAATCTGACCTGAGGTGTGATCGCAGTGAAGGCGTGCGGACTCCATGGCATCGAGAAGATCCGTGATGTGAAGCACATCGCGTACCTGGTAGCCATCGCCATATATCGTAATCGGCTGGCCTTCCAAAATGCAGTAGAGGAAATGCGCCACCCAGCCCTGATCCTCATTTCCGAACTGTCGCGGACCGGCGATGCACGACATTCGAAATACGACGGTAGGCAGATCGAAGATACGCGCGTAGTCGCGGACATATTGATCAGCTGCACCCTTAGAACAGCCATAGGGTGAGTGAAAATCAAGGGTCTCCTGTTCAGTGACACCTTGAAAATTAGGGTCTATGGCTCGGTATTGCATGCCATGCACCGTGACCGGAACTGAGTGCAGGCCGCCGTAGACCTTGTTCGTAGAGGTGAACAGGACAAACGGCCGGCGCCCGGACCGGCGGGCCGCTTCGAGCACATTGAAGGTGCCAATTGTATTGACCTCAAAGTCTTGTCGCGGCTGGTGCACAGATGTGGTAACTGCGACCTGAGCCGCCAGATGGTAGATCTCCGTTGCATCCTGGGCTGCCGTAGCCACAGCGGCGGCGTCACGAACATCATCGTCGACGACCTGGAGCCGTGCCGCGCCCGGTAATGATCGCAGCCAACGAATGTTATGCACGACGCCGGAGCGGGAAAGGTTGTCAAAGACACGGACCTGTGTTCCCGGCTGCCGCAGCAATCGCTCCACCAGATTTGAGCCGATGAAGCCGGCTCCGCCTGTAACTAGAACAGTGCGGTCTTCGTGCGGTCTTTCAGTCACGGTGAGGGCCTCCTTCGTATTCTTGCGTGGTAGGGCATTCCATCAAGCGGTTAATCCATAGGTATTGAGCTCACGCAGCATGGTTTCAGCCTTATCTTCGGCCTCCTGACCTTGTAGCCACGCCGCCAGTTCGCGGAAACCCTCCTCATGCGTGATCTGCGGCTCATATCCCAGCAGCATACGGGCGCGAGTCAAATCGGCATAACAGTGGCGGATATCTCCAGCTCTGTACTTTTGAGTGATGACCGGCGCTATGTCCTTGCCTAGCGAGCGCGCAAGGATCTCGGCAATGTGACGTATGGAGATCGGTTTTCCGCAGCCGATATTGATGACATGTCCGTCGCTCTCCGGTCTCTCCATGGCGAGCATGTTGGCGCGCACGATGTCGTGCACACTGACGAAGTCCCGCATCTGTTCGCCATCTTCAAAGACGAGCGGCGCCTGATCGTTGATGAGCCGCGCTGCGAAGATCGCGGCGACGCCGGTGTAGGGGTTTGAGAGGGCTTGTCGTGTGCCGTAGATATTGAAGAAGCGCAGCGCCGTAACCGGAACGCCGTAGGTCCGACCATAGATCAGGCAGAGCTCTTCCTGGTCTCTTTTTGAGAGCGCATAGACGGAGTTGATCTCGGAAGGCTTGGCCTCGTTCGTTGGAAGGGGTTTCAAAACGCCATCGCAGAAGGAGCAGTGAAGCTCCCATCGTCCGGCCTTGAGTTGGCTCACGGGGCGCACGGGCGGGGTCGCCTCCCGCGAGCACTTCGAGCACTGATATCGGCCTTCCCCATAGATCGACATGGAGGAGGCTACGATCAGCTTCTCGGGCGAGATCTTGGCGTCCAGCATTGCCTGTAGAAGTTCCGCAGTACCCTGCGTGTTCACGCTCATGTAGCGGCTGATCTCATACATGGATTGGCCTACCCCAACCGTTGCAGCGAAGTGGTAGATCACATCGACGTCGCGCAGCACTCCGCGCATTCGGTTAGGGTCGCGCACATCTCCGACGATAAGTTCGACACCCGGAGAGAGGTAGTCTGGTGGTCCGTCTTTATGCACCTGAGGGGTGAGGTCATCTACGATGCGCACTTTGTGCCCGGCGCGCAGAAGACCGTCGGCCAAATGAGAGCCGACAAAGCCGGCTCCGCCGGTAATCAGAATCTGCTTCGATGTTGTTGTCATTGAGCGACGACCTCCTCGGGTATTGCCCGAACATCCTGGTCTTGCCTTTGATGTTTCGTCGTCGCTGGAGCATAGCGATGGACTGCCCAGGCAGCAAAACCCGCGAAGTCAGCATTGTTCCGCGGTGGGCTGGTGTGGTGTTCTTCCAAACCAAGGTGGCTGGGTGTGAAGCACAACGTAAGCGCAACCTTGAAGGGTTCGAGAACCTGCATCTGACGGTCAAACCACTCTGTGGCGCCGGGCCGAAACGAGTCCGCCCAGCTTAGGCCGGTACGCAGGTATTGCACACCATGGCTGCTCATCCAGGCGACCGCGTCACCTAGACGAGGATCCTGGAAGTGGAACCATTGACAGAGTCCCACGCTGCCGTCGGTAGGGAAAGCCTTCGTTGCCGGCTTCTCCGTCCCATCGTGGCGGACGAGGCCGAGATAGTAGTGACGGTAGTAGGAGGATCCTTCGGCTTCTTTGTGGCGCGTTTCCGCAGGCCAGCTTGGTGGAAGGTCAAAGAGGCTATACCAGTGGATACGCTCAGCCTTGCCACGGATCAGGTCTATGGTGCGCTCAAAGCCAAAGCTCTGAACCTCGTCAGCGCCAAAGGATGAGACCCCTACCTCCGTCACCCAGACGGGCAGCCTGCTGATCTCCCGAGCCTCTGCGATCTTTGCCGGCCACTCCGTCAGCTGCCAGTGATTCCAGTCCAGTGGGAAACCGTGCACGCCGACGGCATCGACAGCGTCTATGACGCCATAGCTTGCCATCAGTCGCAAAAAATCTGGATCGCCGGACGACACGCCGCCAAGAACGATAGGGAGATCCGGGTTTTGCTGGCGAATCGCTGCGGAAGCTTGCTTGACCATATCCGCAAAGCGCTCCCACCCAGGATCCAGATGGAAGTTCCAATGCGACAGGTTATTCGGCTCGTTCCAAAGCACGACAGCTTCTACCATACAGCCCCTCTCGAAACACCAGACGGCGCAAGGCTGCTGCGCCGTCCCAGTGACTTGCTTGATTCTGATTGGGCTTGCTAGGAGTTTTGTGCAGGTACTCCTACCGCAATCTATGTACAACTCTCGCTATAGGAAGGCATGTTGATCCTTGAGGTTGCTTCAAAGATTGCGATGAGCCATCTCGCGAGGTGCAATCCTCCTAAAGAAACAGGACATCCGGTACTGAGGGATCGCGTATCCGTAGGTGGAAAGTCAGGAGAGAACTGCACAGCATCTGCTCCCCGCAGGCGTTTGGCACTATCCAGCGAAGGTGTGAAGTGGAGTCCGGCCAACAGGTGGATAGAATGACGGGAGAGGCCGCCACACAGGCGTTCGCTTTGCAAGGGAGATCGCGTTGAAGGCTTTGGTCAAACGGGAGAGCGCTCGTGGTTTGTGGCTTGAAGAGGTTCCGGAGCCGCTTCCCGGTATCAACGATGTCAAGATTCGCGTGCTCTCGACCGGAATCTGTGGAACGGATCTTCACATCTACGACTGGGATGCCTGGGCGCAGAAGACGATTCCGCTGGGTCTCACCATCGGGCATGAGTTTGTGGGTGAGATTGTCGAGATAGGCTCGAACGTTACGGACTTTAACTCCGGTGATCTGGTTTCAGGCGAGGGCCACGTCGTCTGTGGGCGCTGCCGCAACTGTCTGGCAGGCCGGCGACATCTTTGCGCGCACACCCTTGGGACAGGCGTACAACGCAACGGCTGCTTTGCCGAATATATTGTGCTGCCGATGACCAACGTCTGGCGGCACTCGCCCAGCATTCCGTTAGAGATCGCGGCCATCTTTGATCCGCTTGGCAATGCCGTCCATACAGCGCTGGCCTTTCCGGTACTCGGCGAAGATGTGTTGGTCACGGGCGCAGGCCCGATCGGAATCATGGCTGCCGCTGTGGCTCGGCATGCTGGCGCTCGCCATGTCGTGATCTCCGACCCGAATCCGTATAGGCTGGCGCTGGCGGAGAAGGTCGGCGTCACCCGTGCCATCGATCCGCGAACGACACCGATAGCTTCGTTGATGACCAATCTGCATATGACGGAGGGCTTCGATGTCGGACTCGAGATGTCCGGCAATGCGCATGCCTTTCGCGACATGCTGGCCACGATGAGCCATGGCGGCAAGATCGCGATGCTCGGCATACCGGCCGAACCAATCGCTATCGATTGGAACCAGGTCATCTTCAATCAACTGACACTTCGTGGCATTTACGGCCGTGAGATGTATGAGACCTGGTACAAGATGAGCGTTATGCTGGAGAGCGGGCTGGACATCTCCGGCGTGATTACGCATCGTCTGCCCTGGCAGGACTTTGAAGAAGGCTTTACGGCGATGCGCTCGGGCAACTCGGGAAAGGTCGTTCTGGACTGGACTGCTTGAGGATCGCAGCACAATCGGCTGGAACGCACGCGAACCATGCCACTGCATCAGGTGAGATAGAGATAGAGATACAATCATGAGCAGGGCAAGCGTTGCTGCATTTGCGGCTTGCTTCATGACGGCAGAACAGGGCTTGAGCAATGAATCAGAGCAACGCGGACACCTCCTCCTGTAGACCGCAGACCCGGCCTGATAGCCTCTTTGAGCGTGTGGCATGGTTCTATGCGCTCTGCCGGGAGTACCTCTTCCGCGATCACACGCAGGAGATCATTCAGAGCCTGTTTCCGGACGAGACGCCTGCCAGCGGCACACGGCTGCTGGAGTTGGGCTGCGGGCCGGGCTTTTATGCCTGTCGACTCTCCGCGGAGTACCCGGCCCTGCGAACCACGGGCGTCGATCTTTCAGAGACCTTGATCCGCCGCGCCAAGGACCGTGCGGCTGCGCGTCAGCTCTCCAACTGCAGCTTTCAGCATGCCGATGCTCACTCGCTTCCATACCCCTCAGCGTCGATCGACTGCATTGTCGTCTCGCGACTGTTCCTGATCGTTCCCGATAAGGAAGGCATCGTTCGAGAGATCTACCGGGTCTTGAAGCCTGCGGGCCGCTGCTTCATTGCGGAGCCGACCTCGGGGTTCAGGACGCGCCTGCCGCTCGCGCTGATGTGGCTGCTGGCTCGGCTTACGACCTCACCGGCAGGGAAGTATCGCGAGCCGCAGCAGGCAGACGTGATGAACCCCCAGGCGTTTGAAGCTCTGGTGCGGACACAGCCGTGGTCCCATACGACCCTCGAGGCAGACGGCTGGTATCAGTACGCTGTCTGCATACGGGGAGAGGCACTACCTGTCCAGGCCGGAGCCGAACCCGCATCGGCGCTGAGAGAGGGCGAAACAAGTCTGGCAACAGAGAAGCCATCCTTTCGCGATGGAAACCTGCAGCACGCATAGACATCTTGCCTTCGGACGATACCGCTGTCTTCTCTGCTAGGCTTTCCTCAGTCCCATGCCTTATCGAATCCTCGATCCCAGATCTCCTGACCCGCTTCAGAAGGGTCGCTCTGCCCTGGCCATCATGGCAAAAGCCCCACGCGCAGGGAAGGTGAAGACCCGTCTTTCTCCGCCGCTTGCGCTGGCTCAAACAGCCGCACTGAACATCTGCTTTCTGCGCGATACCGCCGCAAACCTGCATGGCATCGGCGGTGCGTCCGGGCTGATCTGCTATACGCCGGTAGGGGAGGAGGCAGCTTTTGATGGACTCTTTCCGGAGGACTTCGCCCTGATCTCGCAGCGGGGGGATAGCTTCGGGGAGCGACTGCATTCGGCGGCAGAGGACATTCTTGCCTGCGGCTTCAGCAGTGTCTGCCTGATCGATTCTGATTCGCCCACGGTTCCGGCCGCGGCGTATGAGGCCGCGGTAGCGGCACTGGCTCAGCCCGGCGATCGTGTGGTGCTCGGCCCGTCGCACGACGGCGGCTACTATCTCATCGGCCTGAAGGCTGCGCACGCCGCGCCGTTTGACGACATTGCCTGGTCGACCGGAACAGTTGCTGCAGAGACACGGCAGCGCTGCCGCGATGCCTCGCTTGAAGTGGTTGAGCTGCCGCTCTGGTATGACGTCGATGACGAGCAGACGCTCAACATATTGCGGGCGGAGCTGCTCGATGGCAAGCGGCCGATATCGGGCACTCTCGATGGCTATCCGGCACCCGTAACCAAAGCGTTTCTGGAGGAGCTTGCGTCGGTCTCTGGTAACCAACGCGACCGGCGGGAACTTACGCCGCGATGATCCTGCCGCAGCAGCAAGCCTCTGTAGATTCTACGGATTCTCCACGACCGGTTGGCTGGTGGCGGGCACGCGCGTGGCAGACCAATGTTGCGCTCCTTCTGCTCGGGTTTTTCCTGTTCCTGCTGTCGCGTCACCTTGTGGTCGAGTATGACGACTACATCATCGGGTTCTCCGGCACGTCGGGCTGGTCGGTGTGGTGTTACGTGCTGGCAAGCTTCCTCGTCCTGACACAGCCGAAGGATCGCTGGACGCTGCCGATCATCCTCGGCATTGCCGTCCTGTGCCGTCTCACGCCGCTCTTTGGCGACGCATTTCTCTCGTCGGATGTCTACCGCTATGTGTGGGACGGAATCGTGCAGCATGCCGGGATCAATCCCTATCGCTACGTCCCCGCGGACCCGGCGATCGCAGCACTTCGCGAGGCCTCCGAGGGGAATATTTTTCCGGCGATCAATCGGGCGACCTACGCGCATACCATCTACCCGCCCTTTGCCCAGCTCTTCTTCTGGCTTGTGACTTTTATCTCGCCGACGCTGGTGATGATGAAGACCGCGCTTGTGCTGTGCGAAGGCGTGACCGTGTGGTCGCTGCTGTGGCTGCTGCGGGCGTTCGGCCGGTCGCGGGAGCAGATCATCCTTTACGCATGGGCGCCGATCCTGATCTGGGAGATCGCCGGGTCGGGCCATCTCGACTCACTGGCCATGGCGCTGATTGGCCTGGCGATGGTGGCCCGCTACCAGCGCCGGCCGCTCGTGACAGGCATCTTTCTCGCGCTTGCAGTGATGACCAAGCTGTATCCGCTTGTCCTCTTTCCCGCGCTGTACATGCGGCATCCGTTCAACAAAAAGACGGCAACGGTAGAGCACGGAATGGAGTGGAGCATGCCCGTGATCATGGCGCTGCTGATTGTTGTCGGGTATGCGGCATACTCCTCGGTCGGCCGGCTCGTCTTTGGGTTTCTCGGCGGCTACGTGGAAGAGGAGGGAATGGCCTCCGGCACACGCTACTTCCTGCTGGACTTCGTTCATCATCTGCCCGGGATGCGACAGCTCCCCACAGCCGCTTTTCTTGTCTTTGCCGCGGCTACGTTCACCGGCATCTCCTGGTGGGCATGGCGGAGCGCCTCACCGCAACCGGGGCAGAAAGCTTTCGCCACGACATCGCTGCGGACACAGCTGAAGCCTCACCAGGCTGCCGCCTTTCTGCCTCCGGCCTTCGCCCTCGCCGGAGCGCTGATGCTGCTCTTCAGCCCGCACTACGCCTGGTACATTCTCTGGCTCATTCCATTCTTCACACTTCTGCCTGTGCTGCCAGGGCTCGGATACATCATGGGTTTCTTCTATCTCTATACAACGGCGCTGGCGGCACCGGGGCCGAAGATGTTTCTCGCCAATGAGATTCTTTACGGCATCCTGATGGCGACTACGTGCCTCCAACTCGCGTCTATATCCTTGCCAGCCCTGCGGCTCGACTTCTGGCAGCCGCGGCAGGCAGAGGCTGCGCAGCATAGGCTTTCGCAAACGTACTAGATAGATCGAGCGGGCCGGCTGTTACTTGCTTTTTCCCGCAGCTCGCCGCGCCGCGGCCCATCCCGGCTTTGTTACCTGCCGGCTGCGGCCCAGAGCGAGCGACTCCTCCGGAACATCCTCGGTGATGCAGCTGCCGGCAGCCACGTAGGACCCAGCGCCGACCGTCACCGGCGCGACCAGCGTTGAGTCCGAGCCGATGAAGGCTCCATCCCCGATTGTTGTCAGGTGCTTGTGCACGCCATCGTAGTTGCAGGTGATGGCGCCGGCCCCCACGTTGACGCCCGCGCCGATCTCAGCGTCTCCGAGATAGCTCAGATGATTGGCCTTCGATCCCTTTCCAAGGCGCATCTTCTTGGTCTCACAGAAGTTTCCGACGTGCGCTCCTTCCCCGATTTGGCTCTCCGGCCGCAGGTGGGCGTAGGGGCCGATCAGCGCACCGTCCGCGACCTCGGCGTCATCGAGGATGCAGCCGTTGCGCAACAGCACGCCGTCGCCAAGTGTCGAGTTCTGCACGACGGAGAAGGACCGAATGCGGCAGTCGGAACCAACGCGGGTGGCCCCTAGCAGCTGCACAAAGGGCTCAAGGATGGTGTCGGGACCAACCTCAACCGCGGCGTCGATGACGCAGGTATCGGGCCTCAGGATGGTGACGCCCCGCGCCATCAGCCGCCTCGCTGTTTCCAGGCGCATGGCGGCATCGAGATGCATCATCTCGGCGATGGTGTTTGCGCCCAGCACCTCATCCACGCTCTCCGCCTGCACCGCGACGACTCGCTCCCCATCCGCTACCAGAAGGGCCGCGACGTCGGTGAGATAGAACTCGCCATGTGCGTTTTCTGTCGAGAGCAGATCGAGCTTGCGGAAGAGCGATGCGGTGCGAAAGCAGTAGATGCCGGAGTTGATCTCTGACGCGGAGAGCTGCTCGGGCGTGAGCGACTTCTGTTCAACAATCGCTGTGACTTCGGCCGAGCCCTCCGCGACGCGCAGAACACGGCCATAGCCGGAAGGATTCGCAGGAACGGCTGTGAGGATCGTCATCGAGGCGTGCTCCCGCACATGCGTCTCGCAGATAGACGCGATCGTCTCCGGCCGGATGAGCGGAACATCTCCCGAAAGCACAAGCAGGTTCTCCGGAAGCGGCATCGCGGGCTGCCCGGCAAAGTAGGCCTTCACCTGCTGGAGCGCATGTCCAGTTCCACGCTGCTCCACCTGCAGCACAAAGCGCACACCAGTTTGCTCCACGGCAGACTGGACCCGATCGGCCTCATGCCCGACGATGCAGAGGATGCGACTGGCGGGAACGATCGATTTCGCGGCCGCGATCACATGCAGCAGGAGCGCCTGCCCACCGATCTCGTGCAATACCTTGGGTCTCTTGCTCTTCAGCCGCGTCCCTTTGCCGGCGGCCATGATGGCGATTGCGAATGTGTTCGTGTCCATAGCTCACAATCTTCTCACGCGGTCTCTAAGGGAGCACTCCCTCCGACGAGGCATAATGGTGGCGGAGGCCACATCGATGCCGGCGACACTTTTTGTCCCTCTCAGTAAGTATCTGGGCCACTCCTTCCGTCCCGATGTTGACTATGTCGACGGTCATCTTGAGGAGAGAAGCTTGGGCGAACGCGACCACGGAGACCTGCAGTATTTTTTTGCCAGCTACATCAATACCCGACACGATCAGTGGTCCCTTAGAGCTGTCGTCGAACTGCGTGTGCAGGTCCGGCCCACCCGCTTTCGGGTTCCTGATATCTGTGTGCTCGATCCTCGTGCACCACGCGAGCAGATCGTCGTGACAGCGCCGCTGCTCTGCATCGAGATTCTTTCTCCCGAGGACACCATTCAGCGTACCCGCAAGCGTGCTGAGGACTTCTTCCTCATGGGAGTTCCTGAGGTCTGGATCGTGGACCCTGCTACCCGCACTGTTCTTGTCTGCGACGTGGATACGGTAACGGAACGCAGCGAGGGAACCCTGACGCTCCAGGGCACCCCGATTGCGATTCCCATCCCGGCGGTCTTCGCGGTTCTCGACGAGGCCTGAGCTATTGCGCCTGCGGAGGTGCTCCGCCCGGCGGTGGTGGAATGGTTATATCGACCGGTGTCACAGCTCCAAGTCCGCTCAACTGTGGCTTGATCTGCTGCTCGTTGCCGACCACAATGATCGCCAGCTTCGAAATGTTGATGTATTTGTTGGCGACGCGCGTCACGTCCGCGGCAGAGACCTTCTCCACTCCCGCGCGATACTTGTCCAGAAAATCCAGCGGATAACCGTAAAAGGCAAGCGTGACCTGCTCGTTCAGGATCTTGTCCGGCGAGTCATAGTTGAAGATGAAGGAGTTGAGGACCTGATCCTTCGCGCTCTTCAGCTCGTCCGTGCTGGGCGGCTGCGACTTGAGCTTACCGATCTCGTCGAGCACTGCCTTCGTCGCCGGAACTGTGCTCTCACTCTTCGTGCCAACGCCAACGACAAAGAGACCGGGATGATCGTAGGCAGCCCCGTAGTTACCGCCAACGGAGTAGGCCAGGCCGAGCCTGGTCCGAACCTCCTGCACCACCCGCGATCCGAAGCCGCCCGAGAAGATCTCATTCATCACGGCCAGCGCGTACAGGTCAGGGTTGTTGCGCTCGGTTCCGAGACCAAAGACGTTCACGCTCGATTGATTGACGTCGCTCTTCTCGACGAAAAAGACGCCCGGCTTTGGTCCGGAGAACTCGCTCTTAACCGCGGCAGGGAGAGCGCCGCGCTTGAGGCCGCTGAAGGCAGCCCGCAGCTTGGCTTCCATCTGCACGCTGTCGAAGTCGCCCGAGAGCGCGACGATCATGCCATTCGGAATCACCGTTTTCTGGTGCCAGGCTTGCAGATCGGCGATCTTGACCGCATCGATGGTTGCGTACTCGGTCTGCCGTCCGTAGGGGCTCTCTTTGCCGTAGGCGAGCTGGCTGACCTCACGGCCCGCAATAGCCTCCGCGCTGTCATTGCGGCGAGAGATGCCGGTGGCGATCTGCTGCTTGGCGAGATCGAGTTTGTCTTCCTTGAACGCCGGATGGAGCAGGAGGTCCGTTGCAAGGGTGAAGACGCTGTCGAAGTCTCCTTTTAGGCTGGACCAGGAAAGCGAGGTGGAGGCGAGGCCGCCACCCGTCTCAATTTTGGCCGCTTTGTTCTCCATCTGATCGTCCAGCGTGTCGCCATCCAGGCTGGCAGTGCCGCTGGTACGCCAGGCCTGCCCGTAGAGACTGACCAGACCGGTCTTCGCAGCAGGCTCATCCCGCCGGCCGCCACGGATCAGGATCGATCCATCAATGAACGGAAGCTCGTGGTCCTCTTGAAGAAAGATCACCAGCCCGTTCGGCAGTTCGATACGCTTCGGCTGCCGTGGATTGAACGCAGGCAGGGGTGGAATGGAAATTTGATTCCAGGGCTGCGCCGGGCCGGGAGATGGCGTCTGTGCATGAGTCGAACGCGACGCGGGCAACAACACGCCCAGGCCAAGTATGAGTGCCGTGGGCAGCAGGGAAGCGCGGCAGCGATGCGTCACAGGCCACCGCCCGTCGGCGCCGCCGCGGCAGGCTTTGCGCCCGGCTTCGGCGATTGCACGGCGTACTCGATCCGCGCGCTGGTTCGATTGCCCTCAACAAAGATCTTGTTCGCCACGCGCTTCACGTCCGCCTTGGTCACCGCATCCACCTTGTTCAACTGGCGAAAGAGCTCGCGCCAGTCGCCAAACCTTGTCTGGTACTCGGCCAACTGCTGCGCCAGACCCTCGTTGTTGCCCAGGCCTCGCAGCAGATCGGCCTTCGCCCGTGTCTTATAGCGCGCCAGTTCTGCATCGGAGATCTCCTGCGTTTTGAGCAGTTCGAGCTCCTTATGAATCGCCGTGCGCATCTGCTCCGGCGTGTGCCCTGGAAGCGGAACCGCATAGACGGCAAACATCGAAGGAAACTTGTCACCGGGAAATCCTGGGATGCCTTCGGCCTCGGCGGAGATCTTCTGATCCCGCACCAGGCTGCGATAGAGGCGCGCTGTCCGGCCGTTCGAGAACAGATCGGCGATCGCATCGTACACGGCGTCATCCGGATCCCGATAGTCCGGCCGGTGATAGCCCTCGATGTAGAAAGGTTGTGTGGCCTCGCGGATCATCACGCTCTTCTCGGAAAACTGCTTTGGCTCAACCGTGGTCAGATCTTCAGGCTTCGGACCGGAGGGGATCGCACCAAAGTACTTCTCGAGGATTGGCATCACGCTTCCCGTCTTGAAGTCCCCAACGACCGCAACGACGATATTTGAAGGCACATAGTATTTTTTGTGAAAGGCCTCCGCCTCAGTCGCGTTTACCTGGCTGATCTCGCTCTCCCAGCCGACAGCGGGAACCCGATAGGGGTGCGCAACATAGGCCGCGGCGAGAAACTGCTCCACCATGCGGCCGGTGGGCGACGAGTCCGACCGCATGCGGCGCTCTTCCTGCACTACATCACGTTCCTTATAGAACTCGCGTTCGACCGGA
Organism: uncultured Acidobacteriaceae bacterium; assembly: GCA_964244225.1. Taxonomy (GTDB): domain Bacteria; phylum Acidobacteriota; class Terriglobia; order Terriglobales; family Acidobacteriaceae; genus Edaphobacter. Next base: position 1,058 of record CAXTJC010000014.1, on the reverse strand, counting down.
TGGCCGATGCGGCCGCTCTCGAGATAAGCCCACAGCTCCAGCCGGTTCGAAGGCATGCTCCAGAAGTACTGCGTGGAGTCTTCACCGGTGGAGGCGTTGATGCCGACAGCGCCATTCTGCTCGGCGATCTGTGAGAACTGGTTCGGAACGACAAAGGCCTGTGCCGCGGCGACGGCATCGTCGAAACCCTTTTTTAGCTGCGTCAGTCTGGCCTGATCCTGTCCGACACGTTTGCGATACTCGGCGTCGTAGGCCGCCCAGGCTGTCTCAACTTTCTCAAGCGCGACCTTCTCCGCGGGATAGTTGGTTGTGCCTACCTGATCGGTTCCCTTGAACGCCATATGCTCGAACATGTGGGCGAGCCCGCTTGCGCCGCCAGGGTCGTCGGCGCTGCCTGCGTTCACCATTGTGTAGAAGCTGAAGACTGGAGCCTCCGGCCGTTCACACAGCACCAGCGTCAGACCGTTCGGCAGCACCTTGACCGTGGTGCGCCGCTCAAAACTGGCCAGATCCTGCGCCACGCACAGCGTACCCACTGCCAGAGCACCGATTGCCAGCCATCGTCCTGCACATCGCTTTACTCGCAAATCCAGACCTCACTTTTTAAGCACGGTAAGACTATAAGACGTAGCCGGAGACCTGATAGACCGTCGCGCCCGACTGACCATCGTAACGCTCGTCATGATCTTCGGCGGGCGTGAATGCGCGCCGCAAGACGGTCCAACTCGCCAAAGAGGATTGCTGCCGCTGCTGTAGCGGAAAGACCCGAGACCAAACCGAAGACCAGACCCAGCAGCACACTGCCCACAGCCTGCTCCGCCTCCGCCTTGATCTGAACCAATGAACCGGCAGCCAGAAGCTGCTGGCGCGTCCAGGCATTTCGCGCGGCCGAGGGACCGCGGCGAAGGCTGAAGGCCGCCGCCGCCTTCCAGTCGCCGCGCTCCACTGCCGCGATCAGGCGCGGATACTCGGCAAAGAGGCGGCCGGGGCCGAGGTTGTAGATCATATCGAGCAGCGCCAGCTTCGCCGCGTCCGGAAGCTCCTCATAGCCGTGCAGG
>CAXTJC010000013.1:0-15576 GCA_964244225.1 uncultured Acidobacteriaceae bacterium | reverse complement strand
CCAACCCGCCGCCGCCGCCACCGAACCCGGCTTCCACCCGCTCCACGTCACCATCCCCGACTATCCCGACGCCATCATCCGCGCCCGCGGCAGCTACTGGTCCGGCCCAACCGCCACCGCGCCCGACCCGTCCCCAGCACCAGTACCAGTACCAGCACCAGCACCAGCACCAGCACCGTAGATCGTCTCGCCTCCCACTTGTCCTTCCTCACCTCTCCGGTTGTCATTCTGAGCGGAGCGCAGCGAAGTCGAAGAACCTGCTTCTCTTTTCTTGGTTGTCATTCCGAGCCACAGCGAGGAACCTGCTTCTCTACCGGGAACCTATGCACCTGCCGGGAACACTCGCTCAAAGAACTGACCTGCTCCCACACCCTCACCCCTCCGCCTTCTGTCGCGCCTCCGTCAGATCCAGCTCCTTCAGCAGCCGGTTCATTACTCCATCCCCTATCTTTCCTTCGTCCCGCAGCCGCACCGCCGTCCGCCGCTCCACCTGCGCCACCTCCCGCGCAAGCGCGCGCACCCGCCGATAGATCCCCGCTCCATCCTCGTCCACCTCCTCCGCCGCCAGCCCAAACTCCACCGCATCCAGCCGGTGCCGATACCGGTGCAGCAGGTCCCCGAACCCATGCGCCAGCTCGCCCGTGTCCTCCGTCTGCTGCGCTTCGATGTACCCAATCGCCGTCTCGAGCACCGTCCGCCGCGCCTCCCTCTCCTCTTCCCGGCTCTCCGGCCGCCCCAGCCCCAGCCGCTTGATCAGCCACGGCAGGCTCAGCCCCTGCACTACCAGCGTCACCAGAATCACCGCGAACGTCAGATACAGAATCAGGTTCCGCTGCGTAAATGGCCGCCCGCCCGAGAGCGTCTCCGGCAGGCTGAACGCCGCCGCCAGCGCAATCACCCCGCGCATTCCCGTCCACCCGATCACAAAGACGCTCTTCGCCGTCGGCATCGGCTCCGCCTTGACTCCAGGAACGATGCGTCGCAGCAGATTTGCCACCCGCGCCGCCGGAAACATCCACACCAGCCGCAGCGCGATCAGCACCACGCTGAACACCGCGCCATACTCCATCAGCGTCCACTTGCCGTATCCCCGAATGCCGGCCAGCACATACGGCAGCTGCAGCCCGATCAGCAGAAACACCAGCCCATTCAGCATAAAGTTCAGGCTCTCCCACCCGTTCGTCACCTGGATCCGCACCTCCGGCGAGAACAGCGCCGCGCTCTTCCGCCCCAGGTAGAGCCCGCACGCCACCACCGCCAGCACGCCCGAAACATGCACCTCCTCACCCGCCAGATACGCCGCATACGGCACCACCACGCTGATGACCATCTCAACCGGCCCGTCGTCGATCCATCGTTCAAAAAGCGCCGCGACCCACCCCACCACCAGCCCCACCACGATCCCACCCGCCATCAGCCACAGCAGCCGCAGCAGTCCGGCGCCCACCGTCGGCGTCTCTCCCGTCTCGAGCATCTGCACGCCAAACTCAAGCGCCAGCAGCCCCGTCGCATCGTTCAGCAGGCTCTCGCCCTCCAGAATCTCCACCACCCGCGCCGGCAGTCCGATCCGCGCCGCGATCGACGCCGCCGCAATGGCATCGGTCGTCGCCACCACCGCGCCCAGCACAAACCCGCTCTTGAAATCGAGCGCCGTGATGAAGTGGTCGCTCACCAGCGCCACCCCGATCACCGTAAACGCCACCAGCCCTACCGCCAGCATCGTGATCGAGATCAGGTTGTTCCGAAACTCTCGCCAGCTCGTATTCCACGCCGAGTAGTACAGCAGCGGCGGTAGAAAAATCACAAACACCAGATCCGGGTTGAGCGGAACGCGCGGCATATGCGGCACAAAGCTGATCCCCAGCCCCGCCACCACCAGCACGATCGGATACGGCTGCCGCATTCGCTCCGCCACCACGGCAAATCCGGCCACCAGCACCAGCAGCAGCAGAAACACCATCTGCACCCCATGCACGCCAGCCGCCTGCCCCATCCCGACACCCTCCCGAGCAATGGCCCAGCATACCAACCGAATCCCAACCCGATCCCAACCGGATCATTGATGACCTTTTTAGGTTGTCATTCCGAGCGAAGCCGAGGAACCTGCTTCTCTACCGGGAACGCCATCACCCGCCTCACCCAACACGCTCGACCTTATCCTTCGGATTGTCATTCTGAGCGGAGCGCAGCGAAGTCGAAGAACCCCTGTATTTCGCTCTTAATGACGGGAGCGAAGCGACGCGTCCACCCACCCAACCCAGTCCCCGCCACAGAAACACCCATTTAGACTCAAAACACCGCAATGACCCCCGAACCTCGCACCAGAGCACGCAAACCCAGCCGCGCCGCCCGCCTCAGCCTCTTCCTTCTCCTCGGCCTCCTCACCCTGACCCTGGCCGCCATCATCGCCGGCCGCCTCTGGCTGCACTCCATCACCCACCAGAGCCTTCCACAGCTCTCCGGCACCCTCACCACCCCCGGCCTCGCCGCCCCCGTCACCATCACCCGCGACCCCCGTGGCATCCCCTCCATCCACGCCCACACCTTCGACGACCTCGTCTTCGCCCAGGGCTTTGTCACCGCCCAGGACCGCCTCTTTCAGATGGATACCCTGCGCCGCCACGCCGCCGGCGAGCTCGCCGAGATCCTCGGCTCCGGCCTCCTCCCGCACGACCGCCTGCAGCGCACCCTCGCCCTCGGCCCCGCCGCCGACCGCATCCTTACCCAGCTTCCGCCCGACCAGCTCCATGCCTTTGCGCGCTATGCCGCCGGCGTCAACGCCGCCATCGCCGTCCAGCACAATCATCTGCCGCTTGAGTTCCACCTGCTCGCCTACGATCCCCGCCCCTGGACGCCCCGCGACTGCGTCCTCGTCTCGCTCGTCCTCTTTGAAGACCTCACCAACACCTTTCCCCAGAAGCTCAACCGCGAGGCCCTCACCGCCCGTCTCGCCCCCACCGCCACCCCCGAGCAGCGCGCCGAGCTCCTCTCCGACCTCTACCCTATCGGCTCCTGGCGCGACCACCCGCCCTCCCAGCCCGCCACCGACCTCACCACCCCGCTCGAAACCTTCCCCGAGATCCCCCTCGACGACTCCCAGGTCAAACTCCACCGCCCAACCGCCAGCCCCAACGACCTCCTCGCCCTCACCGCCCTCACCACCCCCGCCTGCCCCGACTGCCGCGCCGGCTCCAACAACTTCGCCGTCGCCGGAGCCCACACCGCATCGGGCAAGCCCCTGCTCTCGAACGACATGCACCTCTCCCTCACCGCCCCTGGCATCTGGTACGCCGCCAATCTGCAATCCGACACCGGCCCCAACCCGACCACCGCATTCCACGCCGCCGGCGTCTCCCTCCCCGGCGTCCCCTACCTGGTCGTCGGCCACAACGACCACGTCGCCTGGGGCTTCACCAACCTCGGCGCCGACGTGCAGGACCTCTACATCGAGCACCTTAACGCCTCCGGCTCCACCACCACCTTTCAAACCCCGGACGGCGCCTGGCAACCCGTCACCCACCGTCAAGAGATCATCAGAGTGCGCGGCGGCCGCACCGTCACCCTCGACGTGCTGTCCACCCGCCACGGCAACATCGAAACTCCTCTTATAAACGCCATCCTCCCCTCTGAACCACGCGCTATCGCACTCCGCTGGTCCCTCTACGACACCGCCCACTTCTCCCTTCCCTTCGCAGCCTTCAACACCGCCAATTCCGCAGCCGACCTGATCCAGGCCGCCAGCACCTACACCGGCCCCGCCCAGAACCTCCTCGCCGCAGACGACGCCGGCCACATCGCCTTCCACGCTATCGGCCGCATCCCCCTGCGCGGCTCTCTCCTTCTGCCGTCCCCACTCTCCCCAGTCCCCACCGACGCCACCGCTCCGGACGCCGCCGCGCACGAATGGACATCAACCATCCCATATGACCAGCTCCCCGCCCTCGTCGATCCCCCCGGCGGCCTGCTCGCCACCGCCAACGCCCGCACCACCCCCGACGCCTATCCCTTCCCCATCACCCTCAACTGGGCCGCCCCCTACCGCAACGAGCGCATCTGGCGCCTGCTCACCAACCGAAACGGCCTCACCCCCGGCGACATGCTTCGCGTCCAGACCGACGTCTTCTCGGACTCCGACCACCTCATCGCCCAGCGCCTGGCATACGCGATCGACCGCTCTCCCAAAGCCACCAAACGCCTCCGTGCCGCCGCCGACCTCCTCCGCGCCTGGGACGGCAACGTCACCGCCAACTCCCCCGCTGCCGCCATCACCACCGCCGCCCGCGAAGCCCTCTGGCCCCTGCTCCTCACCCCCAAACTCGAGCCCGACCACCAGGCCATCAACTCAACCGCAGCCTTCACAAACGACGCTGTCCTCCCAACCACAGCCTCCCCTAAACAAGCCGTCATCTCGACCGCAGCCTCCCTTCAAAAAGCCGTCATCTCGACCGCAGCACAGCGAAGTGGAGAGACCCCTGTATTCCGCACCTCAGCCCATGCCCCCCGCACCCTCGCCACCTGGCTCACGAGCGCCCCCTCGCCACAGCCAGCCATCGACGCGCACCTCTACGCCTGGTTCGAGCGCAACTTCGCCCTCGAGCAGATCATCGCTCACACCCCCGCCCGCTGGCTGCCCTCCGCCTACGCCACATGGGACGACCTGCTCACCGCCGCCGTCGACAAGGGCCTGCTGGACGCCCACGCCCCATCAAACCTGGCTAAATGGTCGAGCGGCAAAGCCAACCCGGTCGAGATCGAGCTCCCACTCTTCGCCCAGATTCCCCTGCTCGGCCGCCTCGCCGCCCTGCCCTCCGGCTCGGGTACCCACCCGCAGTCCGGCAACGGCCTCACCATCCGCCAGTCCCGCCGCACCTTCGGCCCCTCCGAGCGCTTCACCGCCGACCTCGCCGACCCGAACGCCGGCACCCTCGTCCTTCCGCTCGGCCAGTCCGGCAACCCGCTCAGCCCCTGGTTCCGCGACCAGTTCCCCGCCTGGCTCGGCGTCACAACCTACGCCTTGCCCTTCACCAACAACACTGGCGCCCAGATCCTTACCCTCACCCCGTAGTCGTTATACGTTCTCCGTTGTACGTTCTCCGTCAACCGTTCTTTGTTTCTGTCTTCTGTCTTCTGTTTGAAACGTACAACGTAGAACGGTCAACGCAGACCACATCAAGGCTTCGCCGGCACACTTCCTCCCGCCGTCCCGCCTGCACCCGCAGCCCCCCGCCGCCGGCTTCGGCCGCACCTTCTTCTTCGGCCGCACGACCGGAGCCGGCGGCTGCTGCGGCGCTGCGTTCGCAGACGCCACGGCCGCCGCCTGGCTCGCCTTCAGCGATGCCTGCAGCTCGCCAACCCGGTTCTCCTGCGCCACCGCGGACGCCTGAAGCTGATCTCCCACCTGCCTGCGCGCCTCCGCCAGACCCTGCAGCGCCCTATCCAGCGCCGCGCCCTGCGCCGCCGGAGCCGCCAGCCGGCCCGTCGCCGAGACTCGCACCGCTACGTCATACAGCGCGTCCACATTGCGGATCGCCGGAAGCACCTTCGCCACCGATCCCGGCTCGCTGTCCGCCGTCGCCAGCAGCGGCGGCAGCGTCTCGCGAAAGTCCTGCTCGATCGACCGGATATCCCCATCCGTCGCATCCCGCAGCTCGCCCGACATCTTCCACTTCTCCAGCCGCACCCCGCTCAGCGCATCCTGCAGCAACTTCAAAGGCACCTGCAGCACCTCCGACGGCCGCGCCATCGGAGTCACTGGCGCCGCCGCATTCGTCGCATCCGCCTGCGGCTGGCCACCCGTCACCGGCGCCTGCGCCGCGCTAGAGAAACCACCACAAGCCAACCAGCCCACCGAAACCGTAGCCGCCAAAAGAAAAGTCCGCATGGCCAGCCATTCTAAAGCAGCGCTCATATTGCCAGAACCGCCATCTGTACCATCTGCTTCTCGTGTAGTCATCCCGCAGGAATTTGCTTCTCCTGAGTATCACCGCGAAACAATCTGCCGTTCTCGTTTATCACCCCTCAGGCGTGTTCAATAATCCGAAAACGCCGTCATCTCGACCGGAGACGAGCGGTCTCATCGCGCGTCGCAGTGGAGAGACCCCTGTATTTCGTCGCCCAGCACACTCATGCGGGGAACCATCCGCCACCCGCATTTGCTCCCATACGCTGTGACCTTCTAAACTCAGCTATCACCGGCAACTCTCCCGCGGTGGTAACCGCCCGGCCCTCCCAGCCGTGCGGGGAGGTTCAATTGCGTCGGTTCGTCACCCTGTTCGCCCTTCTCTTTCTCACCGTTCCTTTCGGCATCTCCATCGCAGGCTGCGGGAAGAAAACCCCGGTCACCTTCTGCAGCGGCAACTCCGGCCCCGTCGTCGGCCAGGTTAAATCCATCACCCTCGCGCCGACCATCTACGGCATCTCGCTCAACGCCGGCGAATTCGGCACCTCGCCCTCGGCCTCCGCGATCGACTGCAACGGCGGCGCCGTCACCATCTCGAGCTACACCTGGGCCATTCGCCCGCAGGATGTCGGCCTGGTCGATGTCGTTCCCGCTACCGGCCGCCTCTGCGCCGGCACCTGGAACCGCAACACCGGCGGCGGCATCCCGGACTTCACCGTCTGCACCCCGGCGGCACGCTTCGGCACCGCCCAGATCACTGCCACCGGCGGCGGCGCCACCTCGAACTCCCTGCCCATCTTCGTGCACCCGGTCGTCACCAGCATCGTCGTGGGTGCGCCGTCGACAACGTGCACGGGCGATCTTGATACCAGTTGCTGCGCCTTTTCCACGGTCCAGGGCACAACAGTCCCCAGCGCAAACGTCAACTTCTCCGGCAACTCCTGCCTGAGCCAGAACGTCACCGGCCAACTCGCCGCCCGCGTCTACCAGGGCGGCACCATCTCCCCGGCCAACAACATCACCTGCGGCGCACAGATTGGCGTCAGCCAGAATGGTCTTCCAAACTATGCTCCAGGCGTCGGCCATGTCTCCTGGAGCCAGACCGACTCCACCATCGTCACCATCGACGAGAACGGCATCGCCACCGCTAAGAATCCCGGCTCCACCATCGTCAACGCCAGCGTCTCGAACGCCTCCTCCACCAACGGCTACTTCTCCACCTGCCCGCCGGCCAGCATCGTCCTCAGCACACCCAACACCAACCCCGCTCCAAACGCCATCACCGTCAACCAGAACAACACGCAGCCCCTTGTCGCCACTGTCAAGGATACCTATGGCGTCACGCTGAATGGCGTCAACATCAGCTTCGTCTCGACCACGCCCAGCACCCTTCCTTCAGGCGGCAGCGCCGGCGTCACTCCCATCTTCCCGGGCGCCGGGGCTATTACCGCCGTCTGTCTTCCGCCCACCTGCAACCCGTCGCCTCTCAGCGAAGTTGGACTCTTCGGCAACGGCCTGCCTCTCGTCTCAAACCAGATCGTGGTGAATACGCCCGGCGTCAACTCCACCCTGCTCTACGCCGCCAGTACCGGATCCCGCGAGCTTGTCGCCGTCGACCTCTTTACCAGCACCGTCGGCACCCCGGTCCGTCTGCCCTACGTGCCGAACTCCATGGTCCTCAGCTCCGACGGGACGACCCTCTATCTCGGCAGCTCCACTGAACTCATCGTGGTATCGACCGCCAACACCGCGGTTACAGGCGAGTTCCAGTCCGCCCCCGGCTCCGTCCTTGCCATCTCTCCCGATGGCACTACCGTCGTTGTGGCCGATCCCACCCGGCAGACCGTCTCGCTCGTCACCGCGACCGGAACAACCAATACCGTCAGCACCTACGGCGGTCTGGGTACGCATGCGCAGTTCTCGCCTGACTCGGGAACGGTTTACATCTCCGGCGGCTCGCAGCTCATCGTGCACTCCAGCTTCACCGGCTGGACCTCAATCCCGCTCCCGGTCAACGCCGTCGACGTCTCGCTCGCAACGCCGCAGGTGGCCGCCTTTCTTGCCGGCCCCACTACGACCGCGCGCGGCTACTGCCCCCTCACCACCATCTCCGGCTCGGGCGGCAACGCTACCACGACCAATCAGTTCTACCCCGACGCCGGTCTCACAGCACCGGCCGCCGACCGCATTCTCGCCACCAACGACGGCAAGCATCTGCTTGGCGCCACTGTCACTCCGGTCCCCACCCTTACCGATACGAGCGTAACCTTGCCTGGCAAGAACAATACCTGCCAGGGCACCATCCAGCAGGTTACGGGCACAATCCTCTTCACCGGCGCTCTCCCCGGCATCACCGCCAGCCTGATCACCGGCGTTCCCGCTGCCTCCGACTCCTCGCTCGCCTTTGTCACATATCAGGGCACCGGCGGCATCCTGCCCTTGTACACCTTTGCGGGTACAGGCGGTGGCGCGCTCGGCTCAGTCAAGCTGTCCGGGACCGCTGTAGCGCCTCTGAGTGGTGTCTTCTCCTCTGACAACGGCACCTTCTTCACCGGAACCTCAGGGGACAATCTGATCCACCTCATCACCCGCGGCTCCGCCGGCTTCACAGACACCTCGACCATCAACCCGCAGATCACCACCGACTCAGGCGCCTCGGCCACCGTCGATCTGCTCGCGCAGCACCCTCGCAAAACCTCGTAAAGAGCACCCTCTACCTACACGAAAAAGCGTCTTAACGCAGCGAAACAGAGCATGCAGAGGGATCGTTCTGGGCCCCTTTGCATGCTCTGAGAGCTTAGGCGAGACGTCTTTTGAGCAACTCCCGGGCGACGGCGTCCAGAATGCCGTTTAGGAAGTTTACGCTCTCAGGCGCCGCGTAGCGACGAGCTATCTCCAACGATTCATTGATGATGATCGGCCCCGGCGTCTTCGGGTACGCCAGCATCTCGCCGACCGCCACCCGCAGCAGATTACGGTCGACGACCGCCATCCGCTCAATCTTCCAGTTCTGCGTATGTTGCTGAATTAATTGGTCTACGTCGGTCATCCGAACGTTCACGACGCGGTAGAGATCCTCGGCAAAGCCGCGCGTCTCCTCATCGACATCGTCCCGCGAGTCCCAGAACAGCTTTTCTACCTGCTCGGGATTTTGTTTGCCCAGATCTTGTTGAAAACACATCTGCATCGCCAATTCGCGAGACTTTCGCCGGGTGCCCATCAGCGGCCATCCCGTGCATGCAGCTTCTCCTGAACGCTGGCCATTTCGATAGCCGCGATGCCAGCCTCAAACCCTTTGTTTCCAGCCTTTAAGCCGGCTCGGTCGAGTGCCTGCTCGAGGGTCTCGCAGGTCAGGACGCCAAAGGCGTGGGGCACGCTGGTCTCCTGCTGCGACTGGCCGATGCCGCGAGCAACCTCGTTGTAGATGGCTTCGTAGTGCGCGGTCTCGCCGCGGAGCAGCACACCGAGGGTGATGATAGCAGCGTATCGCTTTGATTCTGCAAGGGTTCTGGCTGCCGAGGGGATCTCCCACGCGCCGGGAACGCGGACGATTTCTATATCAGCACGAGACGCTCCGCTGCGCAGCAGGGCGTCGAGCGAGCCTTGCAGGAGACGGTCGGTAATGACAGCATTCCAGCGCGCTACAACGATGGCAAACCTTTTGTTTGCAGCAGATAGATCGCCTTCTACAGCGATAGGACGGCTGTGGAGCGGGTTGTTCGACTCCCAGAAGCCGAGACGCAGGCTGGGGTCGACCGTGGCGGAGAAGAGGCGGGAGTTCCAGTGTGTTTCGGTGATCTCGGACACGTTTTCGCTGCCTAAGAGAGGCTTTTCGCCACGATTAGGCCCGTTTTTATCGAGGTTAGGCAGGGTTTGGTCGAGGTTGTTTTCGGCTGCCCCAGCGCCGAGCCACTCGCGGGTGATGCGGTGCACGTCGTCCAGGCCTGTGACCTCGATCAGAAGGGAGGGTGTGGCGGGAGCGCGGCCGGTGACGAGCTCCAGGTTAGCGAGCGGGGCGAGGAAGGCGGAGCCCTGGCCGTGGTCGTCGCTCCAACCGCGGCCGGCCTCAAACCCAAGAGCAGAGAGGAGGCTGGACAGCCGAGCAAACGCCTCAGGCGAAGCGGTCGCCTGGACGAGCGTTAATCCTTTGATCATGAGGTCGATTGTATCGCTGCGCGGGCGGCGGCCTGCGGGGTTGGACGTTCGACCGTTTCCGGACTGAGTTCGGCTCGGAACGCAGCAGCCGGACACGCGCCGGTGGGCTTGGTATGCTGACGGGTGTGCCGCACTCCTCCTTTCTCGCCGACTCCCGTTCCGCGCTGATCCTTATGGCGATGGCCGTTCTTCTGACTGCGGGATGCCATCGTGATGCGGAAGCGGGCGCTGCCGGTCAGGAGAGAGCTGTGGCTCAGCAACAGCGGGAGCTGAACGATCAGGTTCGGGTGGAGCTCGAGCAGATACCGGTGCCGACCAAGTCGAAGTACATGGCGATCAAGAGCCTGACGGCATGGCAGAACCCTTATTTGACGGTGCAGGACAACCTGATTGTGCTGCACGTTACGCTCGCGGACGCGAATACAAGTGCTCTGGGACAGGGCGGGATGCTGCGGCCTACGGGCGCGCGGCGGCAGGACCTGACGATCCGTGTGGGCGAGCTGGCGGCGGCGCTGAATGCAGTGCCCGAGAGCGCATGGCCGCTGGGGCGGGTGATCGCCGTTGAAGAGGCGCACAACACGCCGGCGACTCTCGAGCCAGCGGTGCGGCGCACGATGGAGGGCGTGATGCGGACGCTGGGGGATCTGGGAGTGGTGCCGTATGAGTGGGTTGAGGGTGGGGCGGGGCTGCGGTAGGCGGTATGCCTGAAAATCTTAAAGGTTTGAAGACTGGCGGGCTGAAGTCAGGATATGTAAGAGCAACGGCGAAATACAGGGGTCTCTCCGCTACGACGAGCGATGAGACCACTTATCTACGGTCGAGATGACGGCCCTTTTTTGAGTTACCGGCAGATTCTACGTTACCGGCAGATTCTGATATGGGCGTGAGCTAAGACTCCGTGTAGAGAGCTAGCGCGCTCACCGATCTTCTTTCTTCCTGCGTTTGGTGCGGTGACGGGGTGGGCGCGGCGCGCATCGAAGGAGATGTAGAAGTGATGGGCGGGGACTTACAGGCCGTCCACATGGGAAGAGGAGATCAGCAAATGTTTACGGGCGATCAGATCGTGGAGCGAGCGACGGCGTTGAAGGAGCGGTTTGGTCTCGCGCGGCCGGATGCGGATGTGCAGCAGTTTTCAAAGTCGCTGGTCAAGGGCCTGCTGGCCGGGATGATTGGCGGTCTGGTGGGGACAGCAGCGAAGGTGATTGCGGAGAAGGTGTACCCGCCGCGGACGCACGGCGAGCCGGAGCCGCCCTCGGCGCTTGCAGATAAGATCACCGGCGGACAGCTGAGCGGGACGCAGAGGGTGGTGGCCACGGAGGCGATCCATTGGGGATTTGGCGCGCTGACCGGCGCGGCATATGGAGCGCTGGCGGAGTTCTACCCGGCGGCAACCTCGAAGGAGGGTGCAAGCTTCGGTCTGACACTGGCGGCTCTGACGCATGAGTCGGCGCTACCGGCGATGGGGGTATCGGCGGAGCCGCACCATCAGACGCAGCGTGAGCAGACGAGTGAGATGGTGACGCACGTGATTTTTGGCGTGGTGACGGAGATTGTGCGGTCGCTGACGCGGAAGCTGCTGCACTGAGACATCTGTGCCGTCCTGGAATACAGGGTTTTCTCCACTGCGACGTTCGATGAGACCGCCCGTCTTCGGATCGGGAAGACGGCGGTTTTGGGTCCGCAACGATGAAATACGGTGGTCTCTCCACTGCGATGTTCGATGAGACCGCCCGTCTTCGGTCGAGATGACGGCAATGTTGGGTTAGCAGCACGGGTAACTTCCGGAGAGAAACCAAAGGGCAGCAAAGGAGCTTTGGGGTGCGAGTCTTGTCGTCTTTAGAATTGACTCTTATTTAGAATGCGATAGATCATCTGACACGCGAACACTGGAAGCGCGGTTCAACCGGATGTACGCTGATGCAGTGTCGATATTTGGGACGGAATCCGGGCAGGCGAGTGGATGATCGACGAGAAGGCCGCAGGTATAGAGTCGGGTGTGTTGCATTCGATCTTTCAAGAGGCCTGGTGGCTTGAGGCTGCCGCTGGCGCTGCGCTGGAACGAGCGGAGGTGCGCTGGGGAGGCGAGATAGTGGCGAGCCTGCCCTTTATACGTCAGCGCGTTATGGGATTTACGCTGCTTGAGATGCCGCCGTATACGCGAACGCTGGGACCGATTCTCACGCTGCCGGCGAGCAAGCCGGCGCGGCGGCTGCGTAATATGCATGACGCGATTCGCGAGTTGATTGAAGCAATGCCGCCGCACGACCGCTATCAGTCGATGCTTGGACCGGACGATCCGACGGCATTCTCGCTGGCGCTGAGTGGATGCAGCCTGGGGCAGAACTTTACGTTTCGCATGCCGGCGGTGTGGGACGCGGACCGGCACTGGGCGGAACTCGACCAGAAGACCAGGAACCTGATCCGGACGGCGGGCAAGGAGCTGCAGATCGAACGGGAGGGCGAGTTTGAGGCGGTTCTGGAGCTCTCCGAACGGGAGCGGGGAACGAAAGACAGAAGCGATTTTTCCACGCTGCGACGGCTGGCGCAGGCCGCCGAGAGCCGCGGACAGCTGGCCACGCTGACGGCGCGACAGGACGGCGACCAGGTTATAGCGGCGGCGACGGTGATCTGGGATGAGCGCGTGCTGTACTTCTGGCAGTCGATTCGGGATTCCAGGGTGCCGCGCAGCGGGGCGAACAGCCTGCTGGTGTGGGAGGCGATGCTGCTGGCGCGGCGGAAGGAGCTGATCTTCGATATTGATGGATATCACTCACTGCCCGCGGCGCGATTTGTGAGCCGATTCGGCATGGAGCCGAAGGTGCGGACGAGTGTGCTGCATCTGAGTAAACGGGGACGTATGATCCAGGCGGCGGGACGATTGGTCGGACGCGGCGGGGGATTTGGTGTGCAGCCGATTGCAGAGACTCTACCCGAGGGGTAAGACGTGGGATTGAGTTGTGCTGAAGAACTCCGCCGGATTCTTTGTACAGCGCAATCGCACCTTTGAAGCCATGAAACCGCACTCCTATAATCGCCTTCTAATCACACAACAGAAACAACTTGACGCGCCCAATAGCAGGCGTTCCGGGGATGGGCAAGAAATGGGATCGGAATCACGAAAGGCAGTTGTGGTTGGGGCTGGGCCGGGGGGTTTGGCGGCGGCTCTGTTGCTGGCGAAGTCAGGCGTAAAGGTTACGGTGGTCGAAAAGGGTTCGCGCGTTGGCGGACGGACCTCGACGATCGAGCAGGACGGCTTCCGGTTCGATGTTGGACCGACGTTCTTTCTGTATCCGCAGGTGCTGAAGGAGATTTTCTCGGCGGCCGGGTACGACCTGAACGCGGAGCTGCCGATGAAGCGGCTGGACCCGCAGTACCGGCTAGTGTTCGGCTCTGGCGGCGAGCTGCTGGCGACGCCGAACGTCGAGCAGATGGAGCGGGCGATCGCAGCGATCTCACCCGAGGATGCGCTGCGCTTTGATGCCTTTCTCAAGCACAACCGCAATAAGCTGGCAAAGTTTCTGCCGTTTCTGCAGTCTCCGTTTGAGAGCTGGCGCGACCTGGCCAAGCCGAACATGATGAAGCTGCTGCCGTTGCTAGCGCCGTGGCGATCGCTTGACTCCGATCTGCAGGTGCACTTCAAGGACGAGCGGATCCGCCTGGGGTTCAGCTTTCAGTCCAAGTATCTGGGCATGAGCCCGTTTCGCTGTCCGAGCCTGTTTTCAATTCTGTCGTTTCTTGAGTACGAGCATGGAGTTTTTCACCCGGTGGGCGGCTGTGGCTCAGTGACGGCGACGATGGCGCGGCTGGCGGAAGAGATGGGCGTTGAGATTCTGCTGAATGAGCCGGTTGAAGGGGTGGAGATCGAGCGCGGTGTCGCGAAGGGCGTGCGCACGGCGACGCGGCACCTGAAAGCGGATGCTGTGGTGATGAACGCGGACTTTGCGAATGCGGTGCGGCGGATGATTCCGGCGAAGGACCGAAGGCGATGGACGGATGCGCGCATCAAGAGCAAGCGGTACTCATGCTCGACGTTCATGATGTATCTGGGGATTGAGGGCCGGTACGATGATGTGTCGCACCATACGATCTACCTGGCCAAGGACTATAAGCAGAATCTGCGCGATATCGAGAGCCTGCACCGGCTCTCGTCGGACCCATCTTTCTATGTGCAGAACGCGAGTGTGACGGACGAGACGCTGGCTCCTCATGGCCACAGCACACTGTATGTGCTGCTTCCGGTTACACATGAGACCAAGTCGATCGACTGGGAGAAAGAGACGCCGCGGTTCCGCGAGTTGGCGCTCCAGCAGATCGAGAAGATCGGCTTGCGCGATGTGAAGAGCCGCATACGAACGGAGAAGGTGATCACGCCGAAGGGATGGAGCGAGAACTTCGATCTGCATCTGGGTGCGACGTTCTCGATGGCGCACTCGCTGGACCAGATGCTGCATCTGCGGCCACATAACCGGTTCGAGGATGTGAAGGGCATGTATCTGGTGGGCGGGGGAACGCACCCCGGAAGCGGCTTGCCGGTGATCTTCGAGTCGGCGCGGATTACCTCGCGGCTGCTGCTGGAGGACCTGGAGATGGAGACGCAATGGGCCGGTGCGATGGCGGGCCGGTCGCGTGTCGAGAGCAATGGCGTTCTCGAGACGGTCTCGTAGTGGCAGGCGTCGCCGTGCTTTCGGGAGTTGAGGAGAGGCTTGCAGCGCAGGACCTGGATGAGCGAGGTCCTGTGCCTGGCCGAGAGCAGGAGATAGCTGCTGGATTTGTGGTGCAGAGTTCCTCGGTAGCGACGTGGGCGTCTGCCGGGCTAGAGGCTCGGCTGCATGTGCTGAAACGTGCGCGCATTTTAATCGCGGAGCGCGCGGAGAGATTTGCGGAGGCCATCTCGGGCGAGCTGGTACGGAGCCGTGCGGATACGCTGGTGGCGGAGGTGCTGCCGCTGCTAGCTGCGATCCGGTATCTGGAGCGCGAGGCGGCAAGGGTGCTGTCGACGCGACGGCTGGGCGTGAGTGGCAGACCGATTTGGCTCGGACGAGTGACGAGCGAAGTAGAGCGTGTGCCGCTGGGGCGCGTTCTGGTGATCGGCGTGAGTAATTATCCGCTGCTGCTGCCGGGTGTGCAGGTAGCGCAGGCGCTGGCGGCGGGGAATGCGGTGATCTGGAAGCCCGGGCGCGGCGGGGCGCGGGTGGCGAGGCTGATGCAAGTGACGTTAACGGAAGCGGGGCTGCCGAAGGGCGTGCTGGCGGTGACGGATGAGAGTGTTGCAGCGGCGCATGCGGCGATTGACTCTGGAGTCGACAAGATATTTTTCACGGGATCCGCGACGGCTGGGCGCGAGGTACTGCATCGGGCGGCCGAGCGGCTGGTGCCGTGCGTGGTTGAGCTTTCGGGCGCGGATGCGGCGATCATACTGCCGAGTGCGCCGATCGAGTATGTGGCGAAGGCGATTGGGTTTGGTCTGCGGCTGAATGGATCGGCGACGTGCATGGCGCCGCGTCGGGTGCTGCTGGTGGATG
>CAXTJC010000012.1:0-16015 GCA_964244225.1 uncultured Acidobacteriaceae bacterium | reverse complement strand
CGAAAACCCTCCCCCCGCAAACCTGCAGGGCGACATCGATCCCAGTGACGTCGGCGGAGCAGGTCCCTCCTGGCCGCCCATGCACAGCATCGCCGAGTTTGAGCTCCACACCGGCCCGCGCATTCAGCGCTTTGAAGAGAAGGCCGCCTTCGCCGCTCTGCCCGATCTCTACGCCTCCGCAACCCCGCAGGCCGCACCCAATGCCGTCATCGCAAAGTCCGACGTCATCGATCTCACCTCGAAGATGAAACCCGACGGCACCCTCGACTGGACCCCACCGCCCGGGAGTTGGACCATCCTCCGCATGGGCTACTCGCTCACCGGCATCACCAACCACCCCGCCCCGCCAGAGGCCACCGGCCCCGAGGTCGACAAGCTCAACAAAGCCGACGTTGAGAGTTACTTCAATCACTATCTCGACAACTACAAGCAGGCCACCGGCGGCGACATGGGTGCAGGCGGCCATCCCAGCAGCGCCGCCGCGCCCGCACCAGGCGGCTCTCCCGGTAAGGTCGGCCTGCAGTTCGTCATCACCGACTCCTGGGAGGCCGGCACCGAAAACTGGACCAACGACATCCTCGCCGAGTTCCAGCAACGC
The DNA here is from genome assembly GCA_964244225.1 of uncultured Acidobacteriaceae bacterium. GTDB lineage: Bacteria > Acidobacteriota > Terriglobia > Terriglobales > Acidobacteriaceae > Edaphobacter. The sequence continues at coordinate 15,417 of CAXTJC010000012.1, read as the reverse complement.
CGCGGCTACGACGCACGACCCTGGCTTCCTGCCATGGCCGGTCACATCATCGGCTCCTCTGCGGAGAGCGACCGCTTCCTTTGGGACTATCGCCGCACCCTTGAAGAGCTCCTCGCTGAAAATCACTACGACGTCATCGCCAACCTCCTCCATCAGCGCGGCATGGGTCAGTACGGCGAATCGCACGAGTCCGGCCGCGCCACCATCGGCGATGGCATGGAGATGAAGCGGTCCGATGACGTGCCCATGGCCGCCATGTGGACCCAGCGTCCCGGCACCAACGAGGACAAGCCCGGCTACAACGCCGACATCCGCGAGTCCGCCTCCGTCGCCCACATCTACGGCCGTCCATTCGTCGCCGCCGAATCCATGACCGCCGCCGCCAGTCCCTGGGGCTGGTCGCCCGCAACCCTCAAGCCCACCGCCGACAAGGAGCTCGCCATGGGCCTCAATCGCTTCGTCATCCACTCCTCCGTCCATCAGCCCCTCACAGCCGCCGGCGGCGCGGACGCTGGCTCTCCTGCCCCCGGCCTCACCCTTGGGCCCTTCGGCCAGTGGTTCAACCGCAACGAGTGCTGGGCCGAGCAGGCTAGGCCCTGGATCGACTATCTCTCCCGCAGCTCCTTCCTCCTCCAGCAAGGTCGCTTCGTCGCCGATATCGCCTACTTCTACGGCGAAGACTCAAACATCACCGCCATCTTCGATCAACACAATCCGCCCATCCCTTCCGGGTACAACTTCGACTACGTCAACGCCGACATCCTCGCCCACCAGCTCCACGTCGATCACGGCGATCTCGTCACCGCCTCCGGCATGCGCTATCGTGTCCTCGCCCTCGACCCCTACGCCACGCACATGTCCCTCCCGGTTCTCCGCCGCATCAGCGATCTCGTCCATCAGGGCGCCACCGTCGCCGGCAACGCCCCCACCAACGATCCATCCCTCTCGGACGATCAGGCCGCCTTCACCAAACTCGTCGCGGAGCTGTGGGGCGCTACCACCGAGCCTTCCCGCAAAGTAGGCAAAGGCCGCGTCGTCACCGGTGTCTCGCTCGAAGCAGCCATGAAGCCCCTCGACCTCCAACCCGATACGGCCTACACCAAATCCTCACCTGACACCGAGATCCTCTTCGTCCATCGCACCATGCCCGGAGCCGATCTCTACTTCGTCGACAACCGCTCCGCCAAACCGCTTGAGACCGAGGCCAGCTTCCGCATCGCCGGCCGCGCTCCCGAGCTCTTTCACCCCGATACCGGCGCTATAACTCCCGCCGCCTTCCAGTCCGCCGGCGGCCGCACCAACGTGCCGCTCAAGCTCGAGCCCTGGGGCACCACCTTCGTCGTCTTCCGCCACGCCACCAAGGACACCACCCACGTCCTTCCCAAGATCACCGAGTCCACCCTCGCCACCATTGACGGCCCCTGGGACGTGGCCTTCGAAGATCGCACCCCCAAACCTGAGGGCGAACCGAAGACGTTACATTTAGCCCAGCTCGCCTCCTGGTCCGACTCGAGCGACCCCGCCGTCCGCTACTTCTCCGGCCACGGCGCCTACACCAAACACATCGACGCCCCGGCCGACTGGTTCAAGGCCGGTGCCCCCGTCCTGCTTGATCTGGGTGACGTCGCCAACCTCGCCGAGGTCTCCATCAACGGCAAGCCCCTCGGCACCCTCTGGAAGCCGCCCTTCCGCCTCGACGTTAAAGCCGCCATGCACCCCGGCGACAACCTGGTCGAGATCCGCGTCGTCAATCTCTGGGTCAACCGCCTCATCGGCGACGCCCAGCCCAAATCCGCAAAGGTCACCTTCACCGCCCGCAACCCCTACAAAGCCAACTCGCCCCTCGTCCCCGCCGGCCTACTAGGCCCCGTCCGCATCCTCCGTGAAGACTCTACCGCGGCGCCCTCAGGCGGTGGAAACTAGACCACGCTGCAAGCGAAATCTTCCCGCGGTGACGGACCATCTTGGGTCCGCCACCGCTCTCCGCAGAGCACCTCAACCAAAACGAGACAAAACGCCCCGCAACCTCGGTGAAAACAGCGCGCACCTCTGCGAAAAATGCACATCTATTCCCTCTCGACGCTCCCGCCGACGCTTCCTCCACGACGCCGCAGCCCTCGCCTGCACCGCCGCTCTTCCTCCTTCAGCGGAAGCCTCTGCACCCCCATCCACACCCATCGCCGACACCCACATCCACCTCTTCGACCCCTCCCGCTCCGGCGGCGTTCCCTGGCCTGAGCCCTCCGACTCCATCCTCTATCGCCCTGCCTTACCAGCAAGATACGCCGCTCTAGCAAAGCCCGCAGGCATCCTCGCCGCCATCGCCATCGAATGCAGCCCCCTCCCGTCCGATAACAATTGGCTCCTCCACATCGCCGCCGGAAACGACCTCGTCGTCGGCGTCATCGGTGACCTCGACCCCGCCCTGCCCACCTTCGCCGCCGACCTCGACCGCCTCGCCGAAAACCCTCTCTTTCGCGGCATCCGTTACGGCAATCTCTGGAGTCGTGACCTTAGCCGGCACCTCGGCGATCCCCTCTTCCTCGCGAACCTGCGCCACCTCGCGCGTCGCGCTCTTCTTCTGGAGAGCGCAAATCCGAACCCACAGCTCGTCGCGGATCTGCTTCGCCTTGCAACAACAATCCCTGACCTGCGGATCGTAATCGATCATCTCCCCCAGGCCATCCCGCCCAAAGACGATGCTGAGCGCGCACACTACCTCGCCACTCTCAAACAACTCAGCCAACGGCCCAATATCTTCGTCAAAGGCTCGGAGATCCTGCGCCGCATCGATGGCCGCGTTCCGTTGTCCCTCGCCGCCTACACGCCCTGGCTCGATAGCCTATGGCAGCTCTTTGGCGAGGACCGTCTCTTCTTCGGCAGCGACTGGCCTAACAGCGATCCTCTCTCGCCGCTCTCCGATGTCGTCGCGCTCGCCAGAAGCTATCTCGCCACGCACAGCCCGTCCGCGGCCCACAAGTTCTTCTGGGCCAACTCCCTCGTCGTGTACCGGTGGCAGCCGCGAAACCCAGCGCAGCGGCGCACCTGATCGCAACACCATGCCAGCTTTCACGCCTAGAACACATCCAAAGCCAACTCGGGATGTACCGCCGAAGTCAGCAACCAAGCCCAGGCCGCAACGCGCTCCGCATCGGCGCCCGTCTGGTCATCGCGGCATCCCTCAAGCGTGGCGAGCTGCACCGCAAAGTTGCCCAGTGTGGAGCTCTCCGGCGCGCCACGAAGCACCGTCATCCCCGTCGCCTTGGCCGTCAGACGATTCAGAAATGCATTCTGACTTCCGCCCCCGACCACAAACAGCCGCTGCAGTGATCGTCCGCTATGCGACTCGATCTGCCGCAGTACCTCCGCATAGCGCGCCGCAAGACTGTGGAAGATCAGGCTCGCCAACGCGGGCGCCCCTGCCGGGCCGTCCCCCACCGCCGGCAGGCCGTTCCGGACTCGCTGCCGATTGATGCGCGCTGGCATCTCCCCTGCCAGCCAGAGCTCCGGGTCGTCAACGTCCAACAAACCGTCCGGCGAAGGCACCGACTCCGCGCAGGCCACGAGCTCCGCTATCTCCCACGGCTGCCCCGCCTCGCTCCAGAACTCCATGCACTGCCGCAGCAGCCACATGCCATTTACATTCCGATGAAAGCAGAAGCGCCCACCCGCACCCGCCAGGTTCGTAAAGTTCTGCCGCGCTGCATCGCCGCCATTGATTGGCTGATCGAGCACAGCGCCAACCAGCGACCACGTTCCCGAACTGAGATACGCCCAGTCATCGCCATGCGCCGGAATGCCGGCCACAGCGGATGCTGTGTCATGGCATGCCGGCGCGATCAGTTGCACATCCGATAGTGACGGCGCCGCTGCCAGTTCCCCGGAAAGCCGGCCAATCACCGTGCCTGGCGGAACCAGCGGTGCGGCGCAACTGCGCGAGAGACCAGCCGCATGGAAGACCTCGTCGCACCATCGCAACTGCCCGAATGCAACCATCTGCGTGTGCGTGGCGTTGGTGTACTCCGCCACCGGCCGACCGCCCCAGCGATGCAGCAGATACTCGGGCAGGTTGAGCCAGAGCTCGCCCTCGGGCAGCGTCATCTGCCGGTCGGCAAACTGTTGGTAGACCGTATTGATCCGAAGAAGCTGGACTCCCGTCAGCTCGCGCATGCGAGCGGCGGAGATGCGCTCATGAAGCTGGCTTTCGGCGGAGACAGTTCGTTCGTCGCGATAGCAAAACGGATCGTCAAGCGGCGTACCCGTCGCATCGAGCCGAACATAATCGACCGCCCATCCATCGACAGCAATTGCGGCGATGCCTTCCGTCGCAATCGCCCCACAGCGCCGGATTCCTTCCTCAACGCCCTCGGTAATGCGTCCGAGATCCCAGCGAAGATAGCTGTCCGTGTGTCGCGCTGCATTCGCAAAACGGTAGATCAGCTCTATCTCGGGGCGTCCCTGTTTCCATCGAAGCAACGAAATCCGGCAGCTCTCAGCCCCCAGATCGACAGCGATCAGAGCACGGCTGTCCGCCGGAAGCAGCGGAGCCATACCGGCCACCTGCCTCATCGCAGATACGCCTCCACCAAACCACCATCCACCGGAATCAAATGGCCCGTCGTGCATCGTGCCGCCGGTCCGGCAAGGAACAGAATCGCCTGCGCGCAGTCCTTTGGATCGATCGGCTGATGCGTTAAGGTGCGCTTTGCATAAAACTGCGCCAACTCGTTTCGCAGCTCCTCATCGGTCCCGGAATCATCCGCGGGCAGGTTGTACTTCTTGAGTGATGCCAGCACACGATCGCGCGGGAACATCGTCGAGCCCTTCACGACCGTCGCGGGACTGATTCCGTTGACGCGCACCTTTGGCGCCATGCCCACTGCAAGCTCACGAACCAGGTGACTCAACGCGGCTTTGCTTACGTCATAGGCCTCGCTACCCCGCTTCGAGACCACCGCATTCGCAGAACTCGTCAGCACCACACTCGCGTCGAGCCCCTGCTCCTTGAAGTACATCTGCACCTCGTCGGCCAGCAGGTAGTTCGCCGTTACATTCACCTCAAGCGTCAGCGCCCATTGCGCATCGCTGATGACTCCATCCGGCGACGACGGAAATAGCGCCGCCGTGTTGATGAGTATGTCGATGCCGCCGAACGCTTCGATCGTGTGCGCAAGAGCTCCGCGAATCGCCGCTCGATCGCGAATGTCGATCGGCGTCCAGCTCACCGTCTCCTTGCCGAACGCGGCTTTGATCTCTTCCGCCACACTCTCCGCACCTGCCGCGTCGCGGTCCGCGACCACTACATGCGCCCCTCGTTCGGCTGCCAGCAACGCCACCTCGCGCCCGATCCCGCTGCCTCCGCCCACAATCAGCGCAACCCGGCGGCTTAGTTCTTTCTCGGGCGGCTGCCGGCGTATCTTCGCCTCTTCAAGCTTCCAGTACTCGATGCGAAATGCCTCGCTGGGCGGCAAGGCAACATAGTTCGACACCATGCTGAACTCACTTGCCGCCGCCGCCGGTCCGGCCTGCGGAATCTCCGTGCAGTTCACTCCTGCGCCCAGAGAGCCCGCGCCCTGCATCACGCCGATCGCGTTCACATAGAACTCCCCGGTGATGCGCGCCTCGGTCTTGTTCTTGCCGAACGAGAACATGCCCACACCAGGCACCAGCACCACCGTCGGACTCGCATCGCGTACCGTAGGCGAATCCGGCAGGGCATGCTTTGTGTAGTAGGCCGCGTAGTCGGCGCGATAACTCTCAAGCGCCTGCTCGATCAGCTCCTTCAGCTCCTCAGGCTTGTTGTCAGGAGACCACCTCAGAAACATCGGGCGAATCTTCGTGCGGATAAAGTGGTCCGGACAACTCGTTCCAAGTCGCGCCAGTTTTTCAGCATGCTCGGAGTTAACAAAGCGCAGAACCTGCTCGGAGTCAGTAAAGCCACCAATCCATCGCTGCCTACGCGACACCGCCCCGCGCAGGTACGGCATGATCCCTGCCGCGATCTCCTTCCTGTCCTCACGCGAGACCGCCTTTGCTCCACCGAAGTGCGCATGCCCCGCTGCCGAACCATGCCGCTCGATAAACTGTCCTAGCTGATCGATGATGGTGATCGTATTCAGGTAGCTCTCACGCTGTGTCTCGCCCCATGTAAATAGCCCATGCCCACCCAGCACGACGCCATCACAGCCCAGCGTCTCCTTCACACTCCTCTTCAGCATCATGCCAAGCTCGAAGCCCGGCCGCTGCCACGGCAGCCAGGCCAGGCTGTGGCCAAACTCCGCGTTAAACTCCTCCATTTTGACCTTGCCGTTGGCTGAAGCAGCAAGCGCGATACCCCAGTCCGGATGGAGATGATCCACATGCGGAAACGGAAGAAAACCATGCAGCGGCGTGTCGATCGACGCAGCAACCGGATTGTTCCCGAAGGTGCAGAGCGGGTACATGTCAACCATCTCGTCTTCCAGCTCAACGCCACGATAGGCCTTCTTCAGCGCCAGCAGCTTATCCAGGTAAAGCGTCGCAAACCCTGAACGCTTGATGCTACCCAGATCGCCGCCGCTTCCCTTCACCCACAGAACTTTCTTGCTGACCCCATCCATCGGGTCAACCTGATCGAGCTTGGAGCTGGTGTTGCCGCCGCCGAAGTTCGTAATCCGCAGATCAGAACCCAGCAGATTCGATCGATAGCGCAGCAGCTCTGGCTCATCCAGCTTGGACGCAAAAGTGTCATCCCAGCGATCTTCAAGGTACTTCAACTGCGTCTGTACCGCCATACCCTGCATCCCTTCCCGGTTGATCTGCGAACCATCATTCCACAAATCCAACCAATAGGGCAATAATTCCCAATCTGAAATAACCCCTGGCCGTTATTGCAAAATCAATCCACGCTCAAGGCCGCGGCGTACGCTTCACCAGCTTGTGTGCCACGTAGTTATAGGGTGGGACTGTCTGCCCTCGGAGTATCGAAAGACCGAGGTGAACTAGGTTCGGACCATAAGTGCTGGTCTCATGCGAAACAGACGCTATAAAGGGCGAGCTCGCGCGCTTGAGCTCGCGTCGCGCCTCCTCGATGCAGTCCTGCCCAACGATCGCGATGTGCCGCTCCCGCTTGCGCTCACGTACAGCGTCCAGAGCGCCCAGCGCGCTCGTATCGTTTGCCGCCGCAATCAGAATGTGGCGATCGCGCGGATGCCGCTCCAGGAAGTCCGCTATCAGCTTGCGGCTTCGCTCCCGCATGCCCCGTCCATCCAGCCGCACAAAGCTTTCAACAGGCAGCTCCGGCAGCGCTGCCCGCACAGCCTCGAAAGCACCTGTAATGCGGCTCTGCACCAGCGTTCCTGCCGCGGGCAGATCAAGGCCGATCACCCAATCCGCCTGTCCCTTCCATGTTTCAAGCGCATGCGCCCCTAGCACCTCGCCTGCCTCATGTCCGACGCGATAGTTGTCGACCCCAAAGTAGGTCGCGTTCGGATGTGGAATATCGATAGCGATCAACGGTATATTCGCCGCCGCAATTCTGTCGCCGATCATCGGCGCGACCTCATGCTCTACCTGAAACTCAATTACCAGGTCCACACGGCTGCGAATAAACTCCGCCGCATTCTTTACCGCGGTCGGCCCGTCGTAGCAGTTGTCTAACACCATCAGGTCGACGCCCGCCGCTGCCGCCGCCTCTTCCAGGCTCTTCGTGACCTCAACCGAAAACGGCATGTCCGCGCTCTGGCCGCCAAATCCAAAACGCATCTTTTTCGGCCGCGTCACCTGCCGGTAGCTGCCATCCGGAGACTGCGAGAGATAGCCGCGATGCACAAACGTCTTGAGCACCCGGTACACCGTCGTTTTTGAAATGCGTGTCTTGCGGTGAATCGCCTCCAGCATCAGCGGTTGGTTCTCCGCCTCGAGCAGTTCGAGGACATCGAGAGCCTTCGACAACACAGGAATCAGATAGAGCCGCTTGCCGGACGGTCGCACGTAGGGCTCCTCGCAGGCTACCGTGCAGAGATATCTGCCAGTGAACCTGACGTCTCGTTATTCCATCCCAGATACGGCCGGACTGCAAGCGCCCGATAGCATTTCTCCTGAAGATGTAAAGCAGGGCAAGAGAGTTCGTGCCATTTTCTATAAAGGAAAATGGCCTTCACAGCAGTCGAGCAAAACCACAGCATCGGGAGAAATGTCTAAGCGTAGCTCCCGACGGCAGTTGCGTTCTTCGCCGCGCGTTCCTTGGCCATTCGCTCCACATATCCGTTGCGGCGCAGCTCTGCCAGCGGATTCGCGGGCAGGCCCCGAGCCTCACGCCACTCGCGGACGAGCGGCCGCACATCCTGCCAGAAGCTCGCGCGAAAACACTCCTCTGCCTCGGTCAGATCGCAGCTGTCCTGCAGTGCCTGCAGCTGCTCAAAGGGTATGAGCGCAGCCTTCGCGTAAAGCTCCTGCGCGGTCATCACGGTCTGCACCATCGCCTCCAGCTTGCCCTTCAAATTATGGCTCTGGTCGATCATGAACGCCACTCCGGCTGTCGCCTCTTTGCCTGCCGCTGCCAACTCCGCAAAGATCCGAAACACCTGGTAAGGGTCAATCGATCCCAGCGTCAGATCATCATCAGCGTACTTGCGATCGTTGAAGTGAAATCCGCCAAGCGCATCCAGATGCAGCAGCCACGCGACGATCTGCTCAATGTTGGTTGACTGGTAGTGGTGCCCCGTGTCCATCAGCACCTTGGCCTGCGGTCCTGCGCGTCGCGCAAACTCGAGAGCCATGCCCCAGTCCGCGATGTCTGTGTGATAGAAAGCAGGCTCAAACGGCTTGTACTCCACCAGCAGCCGCTGCATGGGCGCAAGCGCTGCATGCGTCTGATCGAGCGCCTCCTGCACCCAGTTGATCCTCCGCCGGATGCTTTGGGTCCCCGGATAGTTCGACCCGTCCGAGACCCATAAGGAGACATCCTGCGACCCTAGATGCTTGCCGATCTCAACCGACTCCAGCAGATGCGCAATCGCTATCGCCCGCACCTCCGCGCTCGGATTCGCGATCGATCCATACTTAAACGCCTGCGACTGAAACAGGTTGGGATTAATCGAGCCCGCGCGCACACCGAAGGCCGCCTCCAGCTTTTTTATCCCGGGCACATCTGCCACGCCCCGCGGAAGATCCCAAAGGACATGCAAAGCCACCGTTGGGCTGGCGCCCGTCAACGCATGGACCTGACCGGCGTCGGCAAACTTCTCTTCAATCGTTGTCGCGGCGGCCGCTTGCACAAACTTGCCAAAACGTGTGCCGGTATTCGCGAAACCCCACGAAGGCAGCTCGATGCGAAAGCCGTCCAGAGCATTCCACACCGTCTGCTTTTCTGCTGCTCCACTGCTCGCCATGCCCATCGCAGCCCACCCTTTCTTCTCCAAAAAGGTTACAGGGGTAAATACAATCCGTATTGAAACATGAGCGAGCCTGCATGATTGCGCTCCCCGCTGTCAAAGATTTTCGTAACGCTCGCCGATAGGATCAGACGTCCACTTCAATAGAAATCCAATTTCCCTAAGGCATTCGCGCTCCAGTACGATGAGACGCGCACGCGCTACAGACTCCGCTCCATGAGGCTATCTTGGGACCAAACCCCTTTCTCGGCGTCGTCTTTCATTGGATCGGTGGCTTCGCCTCCGCGACGAACTTTATTCCGTTCCGCGGCATCAAACGCTGGTCATGGGAGATCTACTGGATCATCCAGGGCTTCGCCGCTTGGATCGTCGCTCCAGCTGTGCTCGCCGGCATCTTCGTTCCCCATCTCAGCACGATCCTGCGGGCCGCGCCGCCTTCGGCAATCGGCTACGCCGTCCTCTGGGGTGCGCTCTGGGGGCTTGGCGGTCTTACCTTCGGCCTTGCCATTCGGTATCTCGGTATCGCTCTCGGCTATGCCATCGCGCTCGGCCTCTGCACCGCCTTCGGCACACTTATCCCGCCGATCTACTCCGGCCAGATAGGCAGCATTCTCCATGAGCGTTCCGGCCAGATCATCCTCGCAGGCGTCTTCGTCTGCCTTCTCGCCGTGGCAGTCAACGGCGCCGCCGGCCTCTCCAAAGAGAGAGAGGTGACGCCAGCAGAAAAAGCCGAAGCCGGCGAGACTGACTTCTCCTTCGGCAAGGGAATCGCCGTCGCCATCTTTGCCGGCATCTTCAGCTCCTTTTTTGCCTTCGGACTTACCGCCGGTGCGCCTATTGCCGCCATCGCGAAAAGGCATCTGCTCGCGGACGGCCGGCTTGATCTCTGGCAGAACCTTCCGGTCCTCATCGTCGTCCTCTGGGGCGGCTTCGTCACCAACTTCGTCTGGTCCGGCATCCTCATTCTTCGCAATCGCTCCTTCGCCCAGTTCGCCGGCGTTCCAGGCTCAAACCCCATGCGCGCGACCGCAACCAGCGGCAACACCCTCAGCGACTTCGACCCGCGCACCAGAGGGGCTATCCATAAACTCGCTCCTGCTACCCTCTTCGCCAACTACGTCTTCGCCTCGCTCGCAGGTATCGTCTGGTACTTCCAATTCTTCTTCTACTCCATGGGTCAGACCAAGATGGGAAAGTACGACTTCTCGTCCTGGGCGCTTCACATGGCATCCATCATCATCTTCGCCACCCTTTGGGGTCTTGTACTTCACGAGTGGCGCGGAACGAGCCGGCGCACCAAGAGCCTGGTCACAGCAGGTCTCGCTCTGCTCATCGGCTCCACCCTCATCATCGGCTATGGCAACTTTGCCAAAGCAACTGCGAACGGAGAAGCAATTGCTGCCTCGACTGCCGTAGAGCGCTAAAGATTCTGTGCTGTGGCTTGTCTTTTGTCGTCATTCCCGTAAAGGAATCCGCGGTTGCATGTGTCTTTGCAGCTGCTGTAAACCATCAGTGAATCAATACATGCCAAGGTCAAGGCCTAACCGCAACCAGTTCTTCGACCGGCTTGGCAGCCATGTTCCGCAGCGCTGCGGGCGTAAGCTTCTCTAGCTCCTTGAGCTCGGTTTGCTGCTGTGCCGTCGTTTCTCTTCCCTTGCCCCCGCGGCCTTCGATACGGTCCAGGGCCTCCAGCCCGATAGCTGCCGTCCGTGACAGGTTGTGCGACACCTGGATCAGCTCCATCGTCAGCGCATTCGCCTCAAGTGTCGGTGCCAACCCCGTGTCGTTCCCTACCCAAAGCGTCAGCCATGCCCGCGCCTCCGCATGCTGCGTTCGTGTCGCAGAGCCCGCCGCCACAGCATGCGCCAGCTCCGCAAAGAGTCGTGCCGTCTCGCTCTCCGCCGGCACCGCATCTGTCATGTGGATCAGCGGCCTGATCTCGTCATACGCCTGCCCCGGCACCGATTCGCGGCTGTAGTCCAAAGGTGGCTGCACCATCGCCGCGAGCACCATCAACCGGTCGGTCGCCGTTGTTCCCGCTATGCGCTGCACCATGCCCTCGATCACGCCGCCGTTCTCCACGCCCTGCATCCGCAGCTCGTGCGAAATCCAGCCCAGCCGCGCAGTCATACTGACCACATCACGATCCGCCTGCGGCGACCAGAAGCGCTCCGCGATCGCCGCCGACCGTGGCCACACGCGGTTGCTTAGAATCTCCGGTGTGATGTACTCCGTCCACTCCGTCGCTTCGCCGCCCAGAATCCTTCCCTCTTGCTCCGGCGTCAGGTGCTCCGGCACCTCCACCCCTTTCGCTGTCGGATCGTTCTGGTCCAGCGGCGGCAGCACCGTGGGGTCCACCAGATAATGCTGTGTCGCCGGTTGGTTCAGGTCGATGTAGTAGCCCGCCGAAAGGATCCCGCGATACCCTCGCGACGCTGCCTGGAAGAGACTACGCTGGCCGCGCCATGACTGAATCACGACATCCTTCGGCGTGTCAGGCTGCAGCACCTCATCCCATCCGATCGAGATCTTTCCATGCTTCGTCACCAGCTTCTGCACCCGTCCTGTGAAATAAGCCTGCAGCGCAGGATCGTCCTTTATCCCGTGTGCCTTCATAAACTCCTGCACATGCGGCGTCGCATCCCACTGCTTGCCGTCGCACTCATCCCCGCCAATGTGAAAGTAGTGATCTGGAAACAGTGCTGTCATTTCGGTCAGAAAGCCGTCAAGAAACCGGTAGACCGCTTCCTTCGTAGGGTCCATCGCCGCGTCCTGCTTCGGATCAGGATGCTCAAAGTCCTCAACCGTGTAGTGGTGCACCACGGTGTACGGGCCCGGCAAGGCCGCCAGCTCCGGATACCCGACAAACCACGATCGCGCATGGCCCGGCATGTCAAACTCCGGCACCACGCGAATACCGCGGTCCCGTGCGTACGCCACCACCTCACGTATCTCGGCCTGCGTGTAGAACCTCCCGTCAGATCCCATCTCCTGCAGCTTCGGATAGCGGTGGCTCTCAGCCCGGAATCCCTGGTCGTCGCTCAGGTGCCAGTGAAAGACGTTCATCTTGACCATCTCCATCGCATCCAGCTCCTGGAGCACCTGCGGCATCGGCTGAAAGTGCCGCGACGAGTCGAGCATCAACCCACGCCACGGGAATCGAGGCTTGTCGCGAATCGTAACTGCATCCAGAACAAACCCGTCTTTATCCGGATGGATCAGCTGCAGAAAGGTCTGCATACCCCGCAGCACGCCAAGCGGATTCGCCGCCGTCAGCGTTGCCCCCGCGGCCTTCACCTCTAACGTGTACGACTCATCCTCGCCCAGCTCCTGCACCGGCTTACTCGCTCCAGCCGTCCGCACCGTTAATACGCTCTGTGCCTCTGCCTTTTTGGGCAGAAGAATAAGGCCCGTCTCGCTCTGAATGCGCGCCTGAAGCCGCTTTACGGCACGGTCCAGCCTCGCCTCGCGATAGCCCTCAAGCACGATCACGAAGTTTTCATCCAGCCGCATCTCTCCCGTGCCCCGCTCCATGCTGGCCGGCAACGGCATCAACGCCGGTGCGGCAGACCCCTGAAGCAGGGGGGTAGAAAGAAGTGCGGCTGCCGCTTGTGTGCCCTGCGCTCCCGCAGCATACTGACCAACTCCCACAAGCAGCGCGGCACCAGATACTGCAATCAGAAGACGGTGTCCAACTCTCAACTTAAGCATCTCTCTCCCCCAACAGATCCGCGAACGATCAAAAGTATAGCTTCGCTCCGAGTTGCACATTGCGTGGAAGATGCGTGCTGGTGACCTGACCGTAGTTAGCATCGTTTAACCCGGTATCGATTCCTGCGAAATTGGTGTGATTGAAGGCGTTGAAGAACTCTCCCCGAAACTGAAAGTGGAAGCGTTCGCCGAACTGAATATTCTTGATGGCTCCTAAATCCCAGTTTTGCAGGCCAGGTCCTAGAAAGCTGCCGTTCCGTTCAGAGCCGAAGTGACCGACCGCCGCATTGAAGGAAGAGGTCGTGAACCACTGGCCCACTGTCTTGGTCAAACGAATCGGGGCAGTCTGGTCCGGGCGCGGCGCGATGGCGGCATTAGGCGTTGCGATACCAATACCGCCGGGATAGGTGCCGTTCGCGCACCCATTGACGGTGCCTGTAGTCGCAACGCAGGCGAACGGGTCAAATGCCTGAGTGACTGAAACGGAATGACCGCTTTCGACAGATGTAATCCCGGAGACCTCCCAGCCGCCGAGGGCGTGGCCGACAAGACCGTGTTGCTCGCGAAAGAAGGGTAGCGTATAGACATAATTGGCAATAAAGATATGCGGAGTGTTGAGCGTTGTAGGCCCATAATCCAGCTTCGGATCGTAGGTGTTTGTGTTGGCTGCTCCTCGATCGGTGGACTGCGAAGAAAGGTTCTTTGACCAGGTGTACGCAATCCCTGCGGTTAGACCCTTCGTCACACGGTGATTGAGAGACACCTGGAGCGAGTTGTAGTTGCTCGTGAACATCGGAATGCGCGAATGGGTGAAGGAGTATCCAACATAAGGTCGAACCGAGTTGACGTTTGCCGTTGGGTTCGCCTCACGTGCTGCAAGCGTCGGCTGATTCAAATCAAGTTCGCCGAGCAGGTGACGCCCCTGCGAGCCAACGTAAGCCGCTTCAAAGACTGTGCTTGAGGTCAAAGCCTGCTGGAGAGACAGGTTATACGTTGCGTATGACGGCACTTTAAACGTTGGATTCCCGGTCGTGGTAATTCCATTCGGCGCAAGAGAGACACTGTTCGTGCCGGAGAGCACAGCATCGAACTTCGTGTTGTTGACGGTGGATGTCTGCACGAGCGGTGGATCGGAAAAAGCGTTTTGCTCCCAGATACCATTCAGCGTGCGATCAAAGAAAATTCCGAAGCCCCCACGAAAGGCGGTCTTCCCGTTGCCATAAGGGTCAAAGGCAAACCCGAATCGCGGACCGAAGTTAAGGTTAGAGTTTGGATTGACTCGGCTGCCATAGGGCGAGCAGGTCACACCGGGCGCAATCGCCTGAGCCGCCGTACAGGCAGATCCTGCGGGGAAGATAAGGCCATTGACATACGTGGAAGGCACCTGACCCTGGCCGGCAACGAAGTTGCCACTTACGTCGAGTGCTGGCGCCTTGTTGCGATCAAATAGAGTGGGAACGAAATTGTTCAGCGTATTATTCACGTCGGTCGGCGATGGAAAATAGCTCCAGCGTAGACCAAGATTAAGCGTCAACCGGGAGTTGACCTTCCAGTCGTCCTGAAGAAAAGCTTCAACGTTGTAGTAGTGCAGATCCGGGATAGTATCGCGGCTCGGCTGGGAGTAGATGGCTACATTTCCAAGCAGGAAATCCTGCCAGGTATTGAACTGGAAAGAGGGATTTCCCGACGGACCATTTTCTGTCTTCAGCATCTGCGAGATTGTGAATCCAGTGCGCAACGCATGCTTGCCGATTGTGGCGGAGAAGTTGTCGTAAAAAGTTCGATCCAGATTCCGTTCAGTATAAGGAGCCGAACCCTGTGAGAGTCCAGTCAGCGTACCGCCCGTAAACGAAATAGTAGGAATCCGCGCGTAAGGATCGCTATACGCATAATTGTTTGTCAACGATGCGAGGACGGAGGGCGAGTTCGCGACAGCATTCGAGAGCGAACTTCTGATCTCCCCCTGTGAGTAAGCGAACTCGGCTTCGTTCACAAGCTTCGGGCTTATCGTATAGGACAGGTTGGCGACAACGTTCTCTCCCGGCGCGTTCAGACTTGTGTTCACAAGGCCTGGAAAGTTGTTGGCTGAGAAGAGACCGGTGGGGAAACTCTCCGGCGTCTCGTCCTGCATGGCACGCGCGAAAAGATGAATCTTTTCGTTCAGGTTGTAGTCCAGCCGGACGATATCTTGACGGCTGTTCTGGAGAGACGAGTAGGTGGCGACGTTGTTTCCGCCATTATTTGCTGGGAACTTGGCAAATACATTTGCCAGGTAGACCTTGGCATTCTGGCTGTAGCAGCTGGGACTGACCGTGCTCTGATTTGTAGTGGA
>CAXTJC010000011.1:0-16820 GCA_964244225.1 uncultured Acidobacteriaceae bacterium | reverse complement strand
GAAGACGGTGACGACCAGCAGGCGGAGGGTGTTCGGGGCGAGGAAGAGGAGGGAGGCGGGTCGAATCATCGTCTGGATAGTGTATGACCTGTTGGCGGAGGGTGTGCGAGTTCTGGCGGCGATGCCGATGTAGGATTCTTTGTCTGGAGGAAACATGGGGCGATGCGGGAGCTTGGGACCGGCGGTGTTTGGGGTGGTGATGGCGATGGGTGTCGGGGCCGGTGCGGGTGGGATGCGCGCGCAGGCGGTGCCTACGACAGTTCAGGCGCAGCCGGCGCTGTATCTGGGGACGGCGTGGTATCCGGAGCAGTGGCCGGAGTCGCGCTGGGAGGCGGACCTGGCGTTGATGGAGAAGGCGGATGTGCGGTTTGTGCGGATTACGGAGTTTGCATGGAGCCGGCTCGAGCCGACGGAGGGCCACTACGACCTGGACTGGGTGGAGCGGGCAGTGCGGGCGGCGGAGAAGCACCACATCGCGGTGGTGCTAGGGACGCCAAGCGCGGCGCCGCCGGCGTGGATGACGCAGAAGTATCCGGAGACGCTGGCGATTGGGGAGACTGGCCGGCGGGCGGAGCACGGCAACCGGGCTCAGGAGAACTGGACGAACCCGCGCTACAGACGGTTTGCGGCGGATATGGCGGGCGCGATGGCAGAGCGATTTGGGCACGATCCGAATGTGATCGGATGGCAGATCGACAATGAGCTGAGCTCAGAGAGCTTCGACCCGTATACGAAGCAGCTGTGGCAGGCGTGGCTGAAGGCGAAGTATGGGTCGCTGGACGAGCTGAACCGGCGATGGACGACGGCGTACTGGAGCCAGACCTACACGGACTGGGCGCAGATTCCGATCGAGACGAAGGAAGGCAATCCGGGGCTGCTGCTGGACTGGCGGCGGTTTGCGAGCGATACCTTCCGCAGCTACCAGAAGGTGCAGCTGGACGCGATCCGGGCAAAGGCGGAGAGGCGGCAGTGGATCACGACGAACATGATGGGACTGTTCGATCTGTTTGACCACTATGTGGTCGCGCAGGATCTGGACCTGGCGTCTTGGGACGATTATGTCGGGACAGGGCAGTTGGATCCGGTGCGGAATGGCGCGACGCACGACCTGACGCGGGGATTTCTGCGCAAGAACTTCTGGGTGATGGAGACGCAGCCGGGCTTCGTGAACTGGTCGCCGGATAACAACGCGCTCAATAAGGGTGAGGTGCGGGCGATGGCGTGGCACGACATCGGCCATGGCGCGGACGCAGTGAGTTACTGGCAGTGGCGGAGCGCTCTGAACGGGCAGGAGGAGTACCACGGGGCGCTGATCGGCGCGGATGGAACGCCGGTGCCGCTCTATGCCGAGGTGGCGCAGGTGGGCCAGGAGTTTGCCAAGGCAGGGCCGGCTCTGGCGGGAACGACGGTGAAGAGCGAGGTGGCGATCCTGCACTCGTATGACAGCCGGTGGGCGGTGAACTTCCAGAGGCATAACAAGGCGTTCGATCCGGTTGAGGCCTTGCTGAGCTACTACGGGCCGGTGCGGGCGGTGGTGCACTCGGTCGATATCGTGAAGCCGACGGCTTCGCTGGCCGAGTACAAGCTGGTGATTGCGCCGGCGCTAAACCTGCTGACGGAGGCGGATGCGAAGAGCCTGCTTGCGTATGTCCAGGGCGGCGGACACCTGGTGCTGGGGCAGCGGTCCGCGATGAAGGATGGAGATAATGCGCTCGCGGTGGAACGGCAGCCGGGGGCGTTGGCAGGGATGCTGGGCGGGCGGGTAGAGCAGTACTATGCGCTCGATAAGACCGTGCCGCTGAGCGGGGAGTGGGGCACAGGTGAGGGCACGATGTGGGCCGAGCAGATGAGTGCGGCCAACCCGGAGACAAAGGTACTGATGCGGTACGGCAAGAGCAATGGATGGCTGGATGGGCAGCCGGCGGCGATCACGCGCGCGATCGGAAAGGGAAGGATCACCTACATCGGCGCATGGCTGGATGAGAAGACCATGGCGAACGCTGTGAAATGGATGGTGGAGACGAGTGGCGTGAAGCCGGAGTGGGGCGCGATGCCGGAGGGCGTTGATCTGTATCTTCGGGAGGGCGCGGGCAAGAAGACGGCGATCCTGGTGAACTTCGGGGCGGCGACGAAGCGAGTGACGCTCCCGGCGGCGATGACGGATGTGCTACGCGGTGGGTCTGTGACGAGTGTCGAGATTCCGCAGTATGGGGTGGAGGTGCTTTCGGCTCGGTAGGATTATCTTTCGATCTTCGATGAGCGCGAGTACGTCAGCTCGCGAGAACCTTGAAGTGCAAGTTGGACTCGGCGCGTAAAGCTGTGAAGATTAAACCGGCATACTCGCTCGCTTGGCGTCCTGACGGGAGAAGAGGAGATGAGTAGGTGAAGCAGCGAAACACCGCTTCACCCAATACTAACGCAAGCGCCGTCGCACTGCAGCAATGCTCCCAAGGAGGCCTGTACCGAGAAAGGCGAAGGTGGAGGGCTCGGGCACGGGAGACATGCTTGTATCCGCCTGAGTGATCACGACCGAATCTCCCGGAGCCTCCGTACTCACATGATCGCGGAAAGTGTAAGAGACGGGAAACGTGTATGTTCCAGGCGTGAAAACAGGCTGACCGTTTACCAGAGTAAAGAGTGCTGTTCCCTGTTGCTCAAAATAGATGACGTAATTGTGATTTCCAGCTCCGCCGAGGTCATAGTCAACCGAGAGCTGGGCAGTTCCATCGGATGGTGATGACGTTGAGGGACCAAAGTCAGCGTTCGCGCGCGTTGGAAAGTTAGTTGAGTATGTGGTGCCGTTATCGGTCACAGGCACGAGGAAGTCGTAATCGCCGTTGGTAACGGTGAAAGGTGTGGAAGCTGAAATCGAGAAGGAGACCGAATCCGGACCGTGAGTAAAGTCAAAGTGGTGATCACTTCTGCATGAGCAGCAAAGGAAAAACCACACAAAGCAGCAGTTGTCAAACAGCATTTTAGAGGATGAAGCATTTAGGACCTTTCCGTAGGGAATAGTCTGAGCATATCGATATTCCGCGTGAAAAGTCCGCTTTCAGATTGCATAGTTGCACTCTCGTTAGTTACCAGGCCAATACGAAACCTGTCCGAAATGTTGGGAGCCACGCGAAGCTCTTGTGCGCTCGGATTGCAGCGGGTAGTCCTGTAGGAGACTCGCAGTATTTCGCGTAGAGAGGCAAGCTGCCTAACTTGTTTGTTCTTGTTGGCGTCCCCGACGGGATTCGAACCCGTGTTACCGCCGTGAAAGGGCGGTGTCCTGGGCCACTGGACGACGGGGACGCGATCATACCCGCAGGACTTCCACCAAAGCCCCACAAACACCACGCTATCATAGGTGCCGTACCGATCCAAACCGACTTATGATCGAGACCTGCACCTCACCAACAGCAAGCGAGACTGCTCGAGCGAGG
Source organism: uncultured Acidobacteriaceae bacterium (assembly GCA_964244225.1). Taxonomy (GTDB): domain Bacteria; phylum Acidobacteriota; class Terriglobia; order Terriglobales; family Acidobacteriaceae; genus Edaphobacter. Next base: position 13,392 of record CAXTJC010000011.1, on the reverse strand, counting down.
GCCGGAGACCGCCTGCTGCAGCCCGCCCCGCCCCGCTCGTTTCGCTACCTTGACCTGCTTACAACCGCGTTCGTCGTCATTTTGCTTGTCTCGAACCTGCTTGCCCAAAAGATATGTCTGATCGGCGGCTTTGCTGTCTCGGGAGCCATCCTTCTCTTTCCGATCACCTACATCTTCGGGGACATCTTTACGGAGGTCTACGGCTTTGCCGCCTCGCGCCGCGCCATCTGGATGGGTTTCTTCGCCACACTGCTGCTCTATTTAACGAGCGCCGTTACGATCGCGCTGCCAGCCGCTCCGGGCTGGCGGAACGAGCAGGCGTTTGCAACCGTCTTCGGCTTTATTCCACGCATTTTGGGGGCCTCCCTGGTGGCGTTCTGGGCCGGTGAGTTTGCGAACTCCTATGTCATGGCGCGTATGAAGCTGCTGACCAATGGCCGCGCGCTCTGGTCCAGAACTGTTGGATCCACGGTCGTCGGCCAGGCTATCGACACAGGCCTCGTTATCACGCTGACCTTCGCGGGCGCCGTGCCTGCTCGAACGATCCTGAACATGATTGCCACCAGCTATCTTTTAAAGGTCGGCTATGAAGTGCTCGCCACACCGCTCACCTATCTTGTGATCAACGCTCTCAAACGTGCGGAGCACTCCGATCCGCTCGATCGCGAGGAGTCCTTCAGCCCCTTTGCAACGCTCGGTTAACGCTCCCGGAACACGGACGCGTGTAAATTCTTCGAAACCCTTATCGGCCCCGGTCATCTACTCACTACACCAAGATTTGCAGCTATGTCCAAAGATGCAGATCCGATGTTTCGATCTGCGGAATTGTTTTCTGTTGCTTCCACAGTTTTCGCTGTTGAAAGCACTTAAGGAGTGTCAGTTGATCTCGATCTCTCGTCATGCTGTTTTCGCTCGATTGCTGGCTGTTTCATTCGTCAGCGCATCGGCCTTTCTCATCGGTTGCACACAGAAGAAGGCAGTGATTGCGGCACCGCAGGCCATGCCTGTCCAGGTCAGTACGGTTGCGCTCGATCCGGTTCCTGCCACCGACACCTATGTCGCCACCATTAAGAGCCGCCGTTCGTCGACCATGCAGCCGCAGGTAGACGGCAATCTCACACACATCTTCGTACGCTCTGGACAGACGGTCAAAGCCGGCCAGATCCTTATGCAGATCGATCCGCTCAAGCAGGTCGCCACCGTGCAGTCGCAGGTGGGGACTGAGGCCCAGAAGCGGGCCGTCTACCAATACAACCAGGCCGAGGTAGAGCGGCAGCGCAAGCTGTTTGAGGCCGGCGTCACCTCTCGCCAGTCTTACGATCAGGCTACCCAGTCCTTCCAGAACAGCGAAGCGGACCTCGCGTCCTCAAGCGCACTGACCGGATCGCAGAAGCAGCAGCTCGCCTACTACCAGATCCGCGCTCCCTTCAACGGAATCGTGGGCGACATCCCGGTCCATCTCGGCGACTACGTCTCCCCGACAACTCTTCTTACAACCGTGGACGAGATCGCCGATCTTGAAGCCTACATTTATGTTCCCACCGAGCGTGTAGGTCAGCTGAAGATGGGTCTGCCGGTCTCCATTCTCGATACCGCCGGGACGGTGCTTGCGTCGACGAAGATCGACTTTCTCTCGCCGCAGGTCGACACCTCGCTGCAGGGCATTCTTGCAAAGGCCACGGTCCCCCGCTCGTCTGAAGTGCTGCGGAATGCGCAGCTCGTCAAGGCACGCATCACCTGGAACACAAAACCTGCTCCCACCGTGCCGGTTCTCGCCGTAACCCGCATCGGCGGTCAGCCCTTCGTCTATGTCGCTCAGCCGAAGGACGGCGGCTTCACCGCGCATCAGGTCGCAGTTACTCTGGGGGACACCGTCGGCAACGCGTATCCCGTTGTCAGCGGTCTTGCCCTCGGTCAAAAAGTCATCACCTCTGGCCTGCAGTTCCTTCAGGAGGGCGCACCCGTCAAGCCCCTCGGCTGATGGATGCTGCCCTCTGATGTCCTTAGAAGTCCGTCTCTTCCGCTAGCCCGCCGCTGTTGACCTGATCCCCGCGGCCACAAAGAATCGAGCGCGCCTTGTTCGTCGACTTCTTCATCCGCCGTCCCATCTTCGCCACCGTCTCCGCGCTGCTCATCGTGCTGGTCGGCGCGATCTGCATACCGACGCTGCCCATCTCGCTCTATCCGCAGCTCGCGCCGCCGCAGGTCGTCGTCACCTCGAATTACGTGGGCGCTAACTCGCAGATCGTCGAGTCCGCCGTGACGATTCCGCTCGAGCAATCCATCAACGGCGTAGAGGGCATGCGCTACATCTCATCGACCAGCTCAAACGACGGCACCAGCGCCGTCACCGTGACCTTCGACACGGGATACGATCTCAATATCGCGGCCGTCGATGTACAGAATCGCGTTGCTTCAGCCCAGGGCCGGCTACCCGCGACTGTCAATAACACCGGCATCACCATCACCAAGGCCAACAGCAACTTCGTCTTTGCCGCCGGCTTCCTCTCTCCGGATAATTCGCTCTCGCCCGCATTCATATCGAACTATCTCGACGTATATGTCTCCGACGCTCTTAAGCGCGTACCGGGTGTGGGCGCCGTCGTGATCTTTGGCGAGCGGAAGTACGCCATGCGGGTCTGGCTCGATCCGGCTCGCCTCGCGGCGCGCAATCTCACGGCGCTCGATGTCTCAAACGCGCTCAGCGAGCAGAATGTCGAGGTCGCCGCCGGTCAGCTCGGACAGCCTCCCTCCGACTCCAAACAGTCGTTTCAGATGGCTGTCCGCGTCGTTGGCCGCCTCTCTGAACCCGGTGAGTTCGAGAAGATCATCCTTAAGAACTCACCAGCGTCAGGCGGCGTCGTCCTGCTGAAGGACGTTGGTCATGCCGAGGTCGGTGCCGAGAACTACAACACGGAGCTCAAGTACTCCGGCCGCAGCGCCGTGGGCGTCGGCGTCCAGCAGCTCTCGAACGCCAACGCGCTTGACGTTGACAAACGCTGCCGCGCCGTTCTCAAGGAGCTGGAGAAATCCTTCCCGCCGGGCCTCAAGTACACCATCGCCGTCGACACCACCACCGTCATCAGCGAGTCCGTCAACGAGGTCATCACCACCCTTATTGAAGCTATTGTGATCGTCGTAATCGTCATCTTCCTCTTCCTGCAGGACTGGCGCGCAACGCTCATACCGGCCATCACAATTCCCGTCTCGCTGATCGGCACCTTCGCGTTTATTAAGATCTTCGGCTTCTCCATCAACTCGCTCACGCTCTTTGGTATCACGCTCGCGACCGGTCTCGTCGTGGACGATGCCATCGTTGTGATCGAGAACGTGCAGCGTCATCTTTCGGGAGACGTCATCGCGCCGCCGCCCTCGCATGCAGCCGCAGGACTTTCGCCGGGCGATACAACCGCGCAGCGCGCTGAACCCTCCGCGCATCACACCCCCGATACCAGTCAGGAGTCGGTTGTCCACGACCCACACGAGGCCACCAGCATCGCCATGGCGGAGGTCACCAGCGCCGTGATCGCCACCTCGCTGGTGCTGATCAGTGTGTTCGTTCCGGTCAGCTTCTTTCCCGGGACCACCGGCATTCTGTACAAGCAGTTCTCGCTGACCATCGCCTTTTCGATCGCGATCTCTGCCTTCAACGCGCTCACGCTCTCCCCCGCGCTGGCCGCTCTCTTTCTCCGGCCGGAGCAGCATAAGACCGGCATCATGGGCGCTCTCCTTAATCCCATCGATCGCGGCATTAAAGCTCTCGGCCGCTTCTACGCCCGTGCGGTCACCTTCTTTGTGCGGATCCGCTATGCGGTTATCGTGCTCTTCTTCGCCTCGCTTGCGGCTACGGCCTACATGTACACGCATGTGCCTACGGCTTTTATCCCGCAGGAAGACCAGTCCTACTTTCTCTGCATCGTGCAGACGCCGCCCGGCGCCTCGCTCGCCTACACGTCGGAGTTCGCGGACCGCGTCTCAGCCGCCATCGGGAAGAATGATGGAGTCTTCGGTACGTTTTCCGTCGTGGGCTTCTCGCTCGCTGGAGGCTCCTGGCCGAACCAGGGGATTATCTTCGCTCCGCTGAAGCCCATTGCTGATCGCACCAAGATGGGCGCGAAGTTCACCGCCCAGAGCATCGTCGCGGAGGTCGCGCCGCGCCTCTTCGGCGTCCCTGGCGGCATCGCAGCCGCGTTCGAGCCGCCCGCCGTCTCCGGCATCGGCTCTGTTGGCGGCTTCCAGTTCATCCTCCAGGATGCGGGCCGCAACACCTTCGCCGACATCGATCGCATCGCGCACACTATCGTCGGCCAGGCCACAGCCAGCGGTCAGTTCTCCACCATGCAGACCACCTTCACTGCCAACGATCCACAGGTGCTGGTCAGCATCGATCGCGAGAAGGCCAAGGCGATCGGCGTTCCTTTCAATCAGATTTCGATCGCCATGGGCGTCTTCATGGGTTCGGCCTACATCAACGACTTCGATTTCAATAACCGCTCCTACCGTGTCTACCTTCAGTCCGACCAGCAGTTCCGCCGCACCTCCGGCGATCTTCGCTCCTATTATGTCCGCTCCGACACCGGCCAGATGATCCCGCTCGACAACCTCGTCAGCATTCAGGAGACCTCGGGACCACAGGTCATCAATCACTACAACCTGTTCCGCTCTGCCGAGATCGACGGCTCGGGCTCCGCCGGCATCTCCTCCGGCCAGGCACTCATCAATATGCAGAACCTGGCAGGGAAGTACATGCTGCAGGGCATGACCTACTCCTGGACAGGCCTTGCGCTTGAGGAGATTGAGTCCGCCGGCAAGACCATCATCATTCTGGCGCTCGGCATCCTGGTGGTCTATCTCACACTCTCCGCGCAGTACGAGTCCTTTGCTCTGCCGTTCATCATTCTTCTCTCCGTTCCGACCGCCATCCTCGGCGCGCTGTCGCTGGTAGCCCTGCGTGGTCTGGTCGACGACGTCTATGTGCAGATCGGCCTGGTGATGCTCATCGGCCTCTCGGCCAAGAATGCCATTCTGATTATCGAATTCGCCGAGCAGCTGCTGGGCGAGGGCCGAAGCATCATCGACGCCGCGATCGAAGCCTCCGAGCTCCGCCTCCGTCCCATCCTTATGACGTCAATAGCCTTTATCCTCGGCGTTCTCCCGCTCTACTTTGCGACGGGCGCAGGCGCCTTTGGCCGTCACTCCGTCGGTACGGCTATCGTCGGTGGCATGGTGCTCTCCACCTTCCTCAATCTCTTCTTTATTCCGATCCTCTACATTGTGCTGAAGAGTTTCCTCGCCTTGTTTGCCAAAAAACAGCCCGTATCTTCTGCAACCCGCATCGACCCGAGCCGCGAACTTCCGGCCCGCACCGCATAGTCTTCAAACCAGAAGAGGGAGTTGAGGCCGGTCTGGAATTCTCCAGGAGTCTCGAGGAAAATGGCTCCACTGCGCTGAAGCAGCGCCACAGCATCAGGAGAAATGCCCTATGTCCCTCCTTTGGGAGTTCTTCGCTCTCTCCTTCACCGCGCTGCTGCCGCTTATCAATCCGCTCGGTTCCGCCTTCGTCTTCCTGGGTCTGGTTGGCATCGTTCCGGCGCCCGTTTATAAATCGCTCGCGCGCCGCATTGCCATCAATACCATCCTCTTCCTTGCAGTCGTCGAGATCATCGGCTCGACCATTCTCAGCTTCTTCGGCGTCTCCCTTCCCATCGTGCAGGTCTCCGGCGGCCTCGTCATCGCCGCCATTGCCTGGACGCTGCTCAACTCCGATGACAGCAAGACGCCCCTCCGTCAGGTCGATGACAAGATCGACTCGCTCAGCGCGGAGGGAGGCCTCGGAGAAAAGACCTTTTATCCGTTCACCTTTCCCATCACCGCCGGCCCCGGCACCATTGTGACCATGCTCACGCTGAGCGCGCATGTGCCGCGGGATAGGATCTCCGGCAGCGTCCTCGCACATCTGGGCATCTTCCTCGCGTCTGCCGTGCTATGCGGTTTTGTCTATCTCGCGTACGCCTTCGCCCCGCAGATCGCGCGCGCCGTTCCACCCTCAACCGCGCATGGTATTCTTCGCGTGATAGCGTTCATCCTCCTATGCATTGGCGTACAAATAGCCTGGAACGGCTTCGTTGCCCTGTACATGCTTCTCCCAACGCACCCCTGACGTACTGTTTAGAGCGTATGAGAGCCGGCAGAGCAGCCCTTTCTTGATCACTGGTGCCTTCGCTTTTGTAACCCGTGCCGTCCCGGGTAAGAGTCGGGCTAGGGTCACGTCGACCAGCATCACGTCTGCACAGGTGAAAGTCTTAGGACGGGGCTGAGTCTTGCAGGCGGCGCTCCGGGTCACGATCCGTAATCGACCTGCAATAAAATGCCTCTCCGTGGCCAATTCTTTTCCCATTAGAGAGACCTAAGCCTTTTTTTATGTTCAACTTATAGTTGGCGTAACCAGGTTTTCCTCGTACACTAAAACAGAAGCCGGGACCTATTTGCGCGACGCACATCCAGCACCGCAGGAAACTCGTCACCATACCAGTGAAGAAACTCCGCCCATCCCGTCTGTTTGGTGTCTCTGCCCTATTCCTCTGCCTTGCTGCATCTCTTTGCCTTAGCTCGTCTCTGTGCGCGCAGAAACCCCTTATCGCCCGCCAGCCACCCGCCGTCTCTGAGTACATTCTTGGCGCGGGCGATCAGATCAGCCTGCATGTGGTGGATCTTGACGATATCTCCGACAAGCCTGTGCGGATTGACCCGAATGGTTTCATTGATCTCGCCCTGGTAGGCCGTATTGATGCCGGCGGCCTGACCATTGAGCAGCTGCGGGAGCAGCTCCGGACAAAGCTCGCCAAGTACATCAACTCCCCCCAGATCTCGATCAATCTGGTAGAAAACCAGAGCCGTTCCGTCTCTGTGATCGGCTCGGTCAACAACCCCGGCGTGCATGCGCTCGAAGGGCCGCGGCGCCTGATCGAGGTGATCTCGATGGCGGGCGGCGTCAAGCCGGATGCTGGATCCCGCGTCATCCTCACGCGCCAGGCCCGCTGGGGCGAGCTTCCGCTTGGCCAGGCCAAGATGGACCCCAGCAACACCTACAGCACGGCAACGCTCTCAGTCGAAGGTCTGCTGGGAGCGACGAACCCGACCGAAAATATTCTGATCGATCCTGGCGATGTCATCTCGATTCCGAAGGCCGACATCGTATATGTCCTCGGAACCGTGCGCAAGGCGGGCGGCTTCCCGCTCGCGTCCAAGGACTCTATGACGCTGCTGCAGACGTTGTCTCTGGCCGAAGGGCTCGACCACGATGCCGCGGCGAGCAAGGCCCGCATTCTCCGTCCGCCTCCGGGTGGAGAAGGCAAGGTCAAGGAGATTCCGGTCGATATCACAAAGATCGAGAGCGGCAAGGATCCGGACGTCCCGCTCTACGCGAACGACGTGCTCTTCGTTCCCAACAGCTATATAAAAGCCGGCGTGAAACGAACCGCGGAGGCCATTCTTCAGGTGGCCACCGGCGTCGTCATCTACCGTCGTTAGAACGGCACGCTGATTGCACTTGTTAAATTGGAACCGCCCAAGGAGAACTCTCCCAGGAGCACCCTATGAACCAGATTTCGCCCCTTTATCGACGAGAACAGGGCAACCGGGCACCATCCCTTGCGACGCCGGAGCTTGAGCCGGCGCCGGTCTTCCGCCCCGGCCGCTCTCAGCCCCACGCCAATCTGCTTCTGGACTACCTGCGGACGATCTCGCGATGGAGGATGGCGATCCTTTGCTGCGCCCTTGCCGGCGGTCTGCTCAGCCTGCTCTTCAACCTCGACGTCCTTCCGCTGTATCAGGCAAGAACCTCGCTCGACATCCAAAGCATTAATGGCGACTTCCTCAATATGCGCAGCGTCGCGCCGACCGGGGATAATGCCGCCTTCTCGAATGAGTCCTACGTGCAGACGCAGATCAAGCTGCTGCAAAGCACCACCCTGCTGGATCGCACTGTCGATCGCCTCAAGGCTGAGCCGCATCCGGCGTCGCTCGATCGGCAGGACCTGGTCTCGGTGCTGAAGCGAAGTCTTCATCTCTCGCACGGGCAGGACCTGGCCTTCAACGATCTGGTGGACGACACCGCCAAGCGAGTCAAGGTAAAGCCGTTGGGAATTACGCGCCTGGTTGAGGTCACCTGCGACTCGTGGGATGCGCGGTTCGCAGCCCGGTTCTGCAACGCGCTGACCGAGCAGTTTAAAGAGGTCGACCTTGAGACGCGCGGCACCGAGGCCCAGAAGACCAGCGAGTGGCTGACCCGCCAGGTCGCCGACGTGCGACAGAAGGCGGAGGACTCGCAACGCAAGCTCGAGGCAGCTACCGGAGGCGACGGTCTCGCGCTCTCGCAGTCGAGTAACAGCATCGGCGAGGACCGCCTGCGCCAGCTGCAGGGCGAGCTGGTACGGGCGCAGGCCGAGCGCATGGAGCGGGAGTCGCAGTCGCGCATCGCCCAGACCGCGGCCGCCGACGCGCTGCCGGCCTCGATCGAAAGCCCGGCCTATCGCGACTACAAACAGAAGCTCGCCGACCTGAATGCGCGTGTAGCCGAGATCGTGCCTCCGCTCACCGAGGACAATCCCAAGGTAATCCATCTCCGGTCGGAGATTCGCGAGATGCAGCAGGCGATGACGCAGGAGCGCTCTTCGACCACCGACCGCATGCGCAATGAGTTCGAGTCCGCGCGCCGGCATGAGGATCTGCTGAACGCCGCCTACGCGACACTGCAGTCGAGCGTCTCGACCGAGATGAGCAAGGCGGCGCGGGTGAACCTGCTGCGGCGGGAGGTTGAGAGCGAGCAGAACCTTTATCAGACGCTGTTGCAGCGCGCCAAGGAGGCCGGCTTCGCCTCGGCGATGCAGGCGACTACCATTCGCGTGGTCGACCGCGGCATTCCGCCGAAGACGCCCATCTCTCCGCGACGCGGCGTCGCCGGTGGTGTGGGGGTGGTGCTTGGATCCTTCTGCGGCCTGGGATTTGCCTTCTTTAAGGATCGCCACGCCAACGTCTTCCGGGTTCCGGGAGAGGCGGAGCGCCATCTGAACGTCCATGAGCTGGGCGTGATTCCATCCGAGAACACAGCTCGCCGCGGCCAGATTCTGCCGGTCCTGCGGGCGAAGTCCAGCTCGAGCGGGGCGGTGCTTGACGGCAGTCTGGCGCCCGCGCTGACCTGCTGGAATGAGAACTTCTCGATCGTTGCCGAGGCCTACCGCAACACGACGCATTCGATTCTGCTGGCCGGTGTGGCGCGCCGCCGGTCAAGAGTTTATGTCGTGACCAGTCCGAACGCCGGCGAGGGCAAGACCACCGTCACCACCAACCTGGGCATTGCTCTGAGCAAGTCGAAGCTGCGCGTGGTCGTCATCGACGGCGACCTACGAAAGCCGGGCCTGCACAAGCATCTGCTGGTCGAGAACAACTTTGGCCTGCGCAACATTCTTCGTGAAGAGGTGAGCGTGGCCACGGCGCCGCTGAGCGATCTCTGCAAGCAGACCGTGGTTCCGAATCTGTTTATGATCCCGTCCGGCACGGGCCGTGAAGAGGTCGTCGAGCTGCTTCACTCCGGCAGCGCCATTACACGTCTGCTGGACCGGCTTGCGGTCGAGTTCGATGTCGTCCTGATCGATACGCCGCCGATGCTGCACATGGCGGACGCGCGCATCCTCGCGGCCCAGTCGGACGGCGTGCTGCTTGTGCTGCGGGCGGGTCTGACCAGCCGCGACCAGGCCTCGAGCGCCTGCGATCTGTTTGAGAACGATCAGGTGCCGCTGGTGGGCACGATCCTCAACGACTTCAATCCGGTGCGTGAAGGTCGAAGCGGGTATTACCAGTCCTACTACCGCTACAAGGAAGAGATCGAAGCGGCCGAGGCGGCCGGCGTAGGCCTATGAACCCCGCGACGAGCTCCGCACTCCTGCCCGATCCCTCGGAGATGGAGGGCGTAGCGCCGGTTCCTAGCCTGGACACGGCCGAGGCCGGTTCGGCCACGGCCGCGCTCGTCGCCGAGGCCGCGGCACCGGGCAAGGTTGTGCGTCACCTGGTAAGCGGCACGTCGGCGCTCGGTCTGGGCGTTGTGATCGAGCGTGGCGCGGGCTTCGCGGCCAATATCCTGGCGGCGCGGTTCGGAGGCACCACCACCTTCGGCGCGTACTCCTTCGCGATCTCGACCGCGAACAACATCGCCACCTACGCCGCGGCGGGCATTGGATCGACGGCCGCCAGGTTCTCCGGCAAGTACCAGCACGGCTCTGCGGGCTATAGCACGCTGGCGCGGGTGCTGGCCATGGTCTCGATCGTCTCCGCTCTCGCCGCCGCGCTCGGCCTCTGGCTGGGCGCCGCGCCCATCGCCTATCTGCTGGGGCAGAGACAGCTGACCGGCCTGCTGCACTGGGCCGCGCTCTCGGCCGCGGGGATCGTCGTTCTGGAGTGCGCGCGCGGCTTCTTTGTCGGGCAGCGCCGCCTGAGCGCCTTGGTTCTGCTCTCGCTCGTCGTCGGCGCGGGCATGCTGCTCCTGCTTCCGCTGGCGGCGCGCGATCACAGTCCGGTGCGCATGATCATCGCGCAAGGGGCGATCACGCTGATCGCCGTTCTGGTCTGCCTGCTGCTGGCGCGTCCGCTTAAGCTGCTCTCCCCGGCCGCGCAGGCGCCGCGGCAAAGCTTCGGTCCCATGCTGCGGGAGGTTTGGGGCTTTGGCCTGGTGCAGCTTGCAGGCCTGGTCGGATCGAACGTCGCCGGCTGGTGGCTGATCACGCTGGTCGCCCGCTCCGATCGATCGCTGGTGCAGATGGGGTTCTTCGGCGTGGCCAGCCAGCTGCGCAATATCGTCGGCCTCGCCCCGAGCCTGCTGACCGAGGGCAGCTACGCCGTGATGGCGGACCCCGGGAGTGAAGGCAGGCAGACGCCGCAGTATGTTCTGGGCTTTACGACCTTTCTCTCCTCGCTGGTCGCCGTGGTTCTCGCGTCGACCGGCATCCTTGCCGCGCCCTGGATGCTGCGGCTGCTGTACACGTCGGCGTACAGCAGCGCGTCGGTCACCGTGGCCGTCGCACTCGCGCTGGCGGTGATGCATATGGGAAACGCTCCGGCGTCGGCGCGTCTCAGCATCGTTTCGATCCGCGCCAGCGGCCTTATTAACACGCTGTGGGCCTGCCTGGTCGCGGTGGCGGGAACGCTGCTGATGTTCCATGGCGGCAGCGCGGCGCTGGCGATGGGAATCTACCTGCTCGCGCATACGGTCTCCTCCACGCTCGTGCTCCTCGTGCTGGCCCGGAAGGACGCGCTGCCGCGCGGGCTTCCGCTGCTCTTTTCGGTTGCCACGGGGGGCACGGCGGCGCTCGCGGCCATGGCGGCGCTGCGCGCTGCGCGGCCGCAGCAGACAGGATCGATCACCGGCGGCATGCTGCTGCTGGCGGCCTTGACCGTGCTCGCCATGCTGGCCCTCGGCCGCCAGTATCGCTGGCTGCCGAGCCGGGCCGCTGTCGATCGCCTGCTGCGCTACATCACGAAATCGCTGAGCTCGCTGCTGCGACGGAGGTCCCATGCCTGAGCTCATTGAGAACCGGGCGGCGCTCGCGCAGCCGGCGGTCTCACCATTGCCGGAGAGCGCGGCTCCGGCGCTGCCTGAAGCGGTGCTCGGCCGTCCCATCCATCTGCTGGCGTACGTGCATCTGCGCAACATTCACGCCTCCACCGGCGCCGGGCGGGTAGCGCGGCAGCTTACCGAACATCTCGCGGCGCGCGGCGATGTGCGCCTCCGCATCCTGGCCGACGCCGCCGACCGGACCCGCATCCTGCCGCTCGTCGGCGAGCCGTGGCAGAGCTTCCGCTATCACAGCTTTCAGGCGGAGACGTCGCGTCAGCAGGCGCGCTGGTTCCTGCTGAACCGACCAAAGGCGGAGAGCTTCTGGCCGGAGGCGGAGATCGTCTTCTGTACCGGAGAGTCCTACGTTCCTACCACCCGGGCGCGTCTGGTGGTGACGGCGCATGATGCCGCGTACTTCGAGCCGGCGGCGCACCGGCAGGATGGAGCCTTCTGGCGGCAGCGCGTCAAGTGGACGCTGCTCTTTCGCCGGCTGGCCGCGCGCGCCGACATGATCCATACCGTCTCGCAGTTCTCCGCCGATCGCCTGGCGCACCACTTTCCCGCGCTCGCCTCGCGGCTGCGGGTGGTGCCGAACGCCGTCACGCCGCACTTTTTTGAGCCGGCGCCGGAGCCGGGCCTGCGCTTTCTTGGCGAGCAGGGCCTGCGTGACCGGCCGTTTGTGCTGGTCCCGGGCGGCCTGCACTTCCGCAAGAATGCCGATCTGATCCTCGCCGCAGCGCCGCGGCTGCTGGCGCGCTATCCCGATCTGGTGCTGGTGATCGTAAACCACTCGGACCCGCTCTACGCGGCGCGCGCGGCTGCGCTCAGCCCGCGCCTGCGCCTGCTCGGCTTTGTCGCGGAGGAGGCGCTACACGCGCTCTACGCCGCCGCCGCAGTCGTCTGGTTTCCTTCGCTCTACGAGGGCTTCGGCCTGCCGGTGCTTGAGGCCATGGCGGCCGGAGCGCCGGCGGTGGCGAGCCGTGCCTCGTCCTTGCCGGAGATCGCCGGCGAGGCGGCGCTGCTGGCTGAGGCCAGCGATGCGAACGACCATCTCGAACAGATATTTAATCTGCTCGACGAGCCCCGACTCGCAGGTGATCTTCGCCGCCGCGGCCATGCGCGCGCGGCGCAGTTCACCTGGCAGCGCTCCGCCGCACTGCTGAAACAGCACTTCGACACGCTCCTTTAGCCCAATCGCCTGATCATGATGCCGACCCTGCTCTCTCAACCCGACGCTCCCTCCGCAGCCCCCGCCTTGCCGGCCGTGCCGCGAATGGTTCTGGTGCAGAGCGGCGCGCGCGACGCGTACCAGGTCGCGCTCGCGCTGGCGGAGGCCGGTCTGCTCGAGGCGCTGGTGACCGACCTGTTCTGGCCGGCGGATCGCGCCTGGGCCCGCGCGCTCTCTCGGCGGCTGCCGCCCGCGCTCCAGACCCTGCTGGGGCAGCGCAGCGAGCCGCGCCTGCCCTCCTCCGCGGTGCATCTGTGCGCGTCGACCGGCGCCCTGACGCTGCTGTTGGAACGGCTGGGTTCTATCCCGCCTGCGATCCGGCGCCGCACCATGCGGCACGCGGACGCGACCCTCGGCCGCACCGCCGGCCGCCTAGCCAACCGGCGCGGGGCCGGTCTGCTCAGCTACAGCTACTACGGCTTCGACGCGTTCACCCGGTACCGCGGTGACGGCATGCTGTTTCAGCTGCATCCCCATCCCGCGAGCATGCGCCGCATCCTTACCGAAGAGCTTGCCGCCCACCCGGACTGCGCCGGCTCGCTCCGGCAGGAGTGGG
>CAXTJC010000010.1:0-17023 GCA_964244225.1 uncultured Acidobacteriaceae bacterium | reverse complement strand
TCCTAGGGCGAGTTCGCTGTTCACAAGTGGGATCGAAAGCTGCACCTGGGTGAGCGCTGTTTTGAGATGAGCCGGCATGTCGTCCGATCCTTCCGAGTTATGCCGGTAGGGGCCGGACTCCGGGGCGAGGCGATCGAAGAAGGCCTCGAGGTCAGCGCGCACGGTGGGATCGGCGTTCTCCTGGATCAGGAGCGAAGCCGAGGTGTGACGGCAGAAGACGGTGAGAAGACCGGTGTGCATGCCCTGTTGCCGAACCGATTGGTTGATGGTGGACGTGCATTCGTAGAGCCGCTGGCCGCGTGTTGTGATTTCGAAGATGTGCGTTAACTGCTTCACCCTTCCTCCGATGCTCATAGAAATGGTAGTGGAGGAAGCGTATCGGCTGCTGGACACGAGACGCGATCTCGCACGATCAGAGTTGGGGTTGTGTCACAAGGCGTTTAGCAGGACTGATCCACTTGCGAACCTGTTTCAGTGCAAGTTTCAGGAGTCGCTTAGGTCCCTAGGTTCCGAAACCAGTTTTGAGGAAGCTATTGTGGATGCCCAGTATTCGTACTCGCTCTCTGAAGAGCCTCGTCCCATGCAGGTCCTCGTCCCCATCGGGAGCCGAGCACAGTCTCACCTCGATTGTCCCGAACGGTGAGGTCTGCGCCGTATCGCAGGAAAAGCGGTAACACTCGAACCTCCATATTGGTGAAGATCGGCGTCTCCCCCTGATTGTTTCGTGCATTCACATCGGCACCTAGTTTCAGCAACTCTTCTGATACATCGAGCAAATCACTTGTGTGCAGCAGCGTATTTCCATCGCTATCGCGGGCATCGACCCTCGCCCCTGCCTCTGCCAAGAGGCGAACACACGTAACCCGCTCTTCATCCTCATCGCTCCTTGTAGACTCTCCCGCTACGAAGAGTGCTGTCTTGCCCTTGCGATCTCTTATCTCCAGACTAGGACTGTAACGGAGAATCTCTTTCACCACTTCGGGATTGCCGGAGCGAGCGGCATCGATCAGAACGCTTCCAGGACCCTCTTGGCCAAGCATCACGTTGCGATCATTAGTTGCGATCCGCACGTTACCTAAAGCGACAATCGGATTGGCTCCATAGGCGATCAACGCACGGACAGCGCCCAGCTTGCCCGCCTGAGCCGCGAAGTCAAGCGCCAGGTCCTTGTCCTTCTGGTCGCCCTTGCTTACCCCTAGATCCAGAAAGGCTTTCAAGATATCAGGATGCGCACTTGCAGCCGTTAGCAGTTGAACCTCTTCGAACGGAGCACCATTCGGATTGTCTCTCTTAGGAGCAGGGAGAGGTTGGATCGGAACTCCAGCGGCAAGCAACTCACGAACAGTCATTGTCTTTCCACCAACTGCTGCGCTCTCCAGGATTCGTTGAGCATCATAGGTCGCGAAGGGAAATTTCTCTTCCCGCAACGCCGCCACAAGCCCCTCTTCGCCCTTCGTCCATCGCTCCGTCCCCGCCACTGCATCCACTTCATCTTCCAGCTGCAGGATCACAGCCGGCATCCCTGCCCACTCCCCTACGCAATCCGTCACATTCTTTCGGTGTCATCGATCGTGATAGAAAGCGAAGACTTGATGAGGTGGGGAGCTCCGCGGTAGCTATCTTCCATGGAGTAGAAATCTTCCGCCGTAAACCTCTTCGCCAGCGCGAGAAGTGCTTGATGATCCACTTTGCCTGTGTGCTCTCCATCTGCGACTCCATGCACACCTCCAAACGCAATGCCATTGGTGCTGACAGTAACTGTGTGGAAGTCGCATGTTCCATCGCACCATTCCCGTCGAAGCGTGATCGCAATCTTCGAATCTTTTGTGATCGGCGGCGGTGCGATATGGGTTTTCGGCAGCCGCTCGGGTGGAACAAGTACGACTGTTTCGTCGACCTCGGCTGTGACTGCCTTATTGCCTCTCAAAAACGGAGTGAACTTCCACTGAGAAACTTCGCTCTCCACCTGCGGCCAGAATCTCGTATCCTCGTTCTCTCCGTTTGTCTCTGCGTGAAGGACATCACCTGTCGGCGAAACCGTTAGCTTGAGGGCAAGCGAGTGCTCCCCCTTGTACTGCTCCTGATCCATCCCTACAACCGGAATGATCCGACGATGTGGTTTGATCTCGTGGTCGAGAGCCGTCAAACGGTCGAAATAGGCATGGGAAGGCTGCTGTCCCTCACAAGCAAATACCGGCAGACCGGAAGAGAGACAAAGAAGTACAGCAACCGTCCAAGACATTCGTTCCATTCTGAGTCAATAGACACCATTCGCGTCACAATAGTTCCCGTTTTTCAGGCCGGCGAATCGGATCATTCCATTACAAGATTTGGAGGCAATATGGGGGATTCACTGAGCGACGAGGATAGGTATCGCAAATCGTATCCTCGTCAGTAAGATCTGCGATCTAAATCACTTGCCGACCCGGGCTGTCGCGAGACAATGTCGTCGACGAAGGACTGACGTGCGGGTGGATTGGCAGATGACGCAGGCGGAAAACCTGAGCGCCTGATAGGTTGTGTGTCTGGTTGTGTATGTGGTTTTCTCGGGAGGTTGGCGTGCGGCGTGCGGCGTGTGTGGGGTGCTGGTGTGTTCTGGTGTGGGGGATGCGGGCGCTGGCGCAGGGTGGGCCTGGTGCGGGGTTTGGAACGGTGCCGGCGTTTGGGATGGAGGGGAATTCGCTGGTGATCGAGCGGCCGGCTCGGGCGAAGGAGCCTTTTTCGGTGACGGGAGAAAAGGCGGCGGTGCTGGGGCAGCAGGATGGGGTGTTCGAGCTGTGGCTGCTGCCGGTGAAGGTGATGCATGATGTGCGGCTGTCGGCGCGGCTGGAAGGGTATGACGCGGTGATCGATCTGAACGCGCAAGCCGCCGACATCGAAGTACGGCCGGACCAGACGACCATCACGTATGCGCATGCGGCGATCACGGTGAAGCAGCACATGTTTGTGCCGCGGGTGAGCGAGGATGGGGTGGCGAACGCGGTGGTGCTGTTTGAGGTGCACGCGGCGCGCAAGGCGGAGCTGACGCTGAGCTTTGCGCCGGCGATGGAGCGGATGTGGCCGGCGCCGAACTTTGGGCGGCCTGGCGGGGGGTGGACGGCGGTAGGGACGGGCGGGGCGTTCGTGCTCGAGACGGACAAGCCGGATTTTTTTGGGGTGGTGGCGATGCCGAACGCGCGGCCGGGGGCGCTGCGGCCCTACCAGGAGCGGGCGGCGACGCAGCCGATGACGATCGAGGTCTCGTATGATCCGGCGAAGGACGATGGGAGTTTTTATCCGCTGCTGTGTGGAGTATCGGATGGGAAGGGCGCGGGTGAGGCGGCGCGGCGGGCGCTGCTGGACAAGGTGGTGGCGCAGGGGGCGCGGGTGGCGGAGGCGTATCGCGGGAGCGCGGAGTACTTTGCGCACTTCTTTGACACGCGGCTGACGGTGACGACGCCGGATAAGCGGTTTGATGAGGCGATGCGGTGGGCTGAGCTGGCGATCGAGTCGGCGAAGGTGGCGTCGCCGCATGGGGCGGGTTTGGCGGGCGGGTGGTTTGGGTCGGGGGACTCGGCGCGGCCGGGGTTTGGGTGGTTCTTTGGGCGGGATACGCTGTGGTCGCTCTATGCGGTGAACAGCTATGGGAACTTTGCGCTGAGCCGGGAGGCGATGGAGTTTCTCTTTGCTCACCAGAGAGACGATGGCAAGGTGATGCACGAGGTGTCGCAGACGGCGGAGCTGGTGGACTGGGTGCATCTGCCGTACCTGTATGCGGCGGCGGATGCGACGCCGCTGCTGGTTATGCAGATGGAGGACTACGTTCGGGCGAGCGGCGATACGGAGTACCTGAAGGCGCACTGGGACGCGGTGAAGCGGGCGTACGGGTTTACGCGGGCGCACACGACGGAGGGCGTCTACGACAACACGCAGGGGACGGGGTGGGTGGAGGAGTGGCAGCCGAAGATGCCGCACCAGGAGATCTATCTGGCGGCTCTCGATGCGGAGAGCAGCCAGTCGATGGAGCGGCTGGCGGGGCTGATGGGGGATGCGGCGCTGGCGGAGGAGGCGACGGAGGTGGAGGCGACGATCAAGGGGCGGCTGGCGGTGTATCGCGGGGCGGACGGGATGTATGGGTTCAGCCGGAATGCGGATGGGACGTTTGAGAGTGTGGCGAGCATCTTTCCGACGGTGGCGTGGTGGACGGGACGGATGGCGCTGCCGGAGGCGGATGCGACGTTTGCGCGATGGGCGGGGCATACGGTGGCGACGGACTGGGGGACGCGGTCGGTGGCGACGGACCAGCCTTTCTATGACCCGATCAGCTATCACCATGGGTCGGTGTGGCCGCTGTATACGGGGTGGGCGGCGATGGCGGAGTATCGGGCGGGGCGGCCGCTGAACGGGTATGCGAGTCTACGGGCGAATGCGGATCTGACGTGGGTGCAGGACCTGGGGGATGTGACGGAGCTGCTGTCGGGTGAGTTCTATGAGCCGCTGGGGCGGAGCAGCTCGCACCAGCTTTGGTCGTCGGCGATGGTGGTGACGCCGGCGGTGCGGGGGATGTTCGGGCTGGAGGCGGATGGGCTGCGGCACGCGCTTCACGTGGCGCCGCAGTTGCCGGCTGGGTGGGATGGGATATCGGTGAAGAACGTTGCGGTGGGGAAGGATGTGTTCGATGTGACGATGAAGCGGGTGGGGGCGCGGATGGAGGTGGATGCGGTGAGTGCGGGGGCGACGGTGCTGTGTCTGGAGGGGGCTGGGTTTTTTAAGGAGGCGAAGTCGTGTGCGGGGCGGCCGGAGGTGCATCACCGGATGGCGGTGGCGTTGCCGGCGGTGGAGGTGGGGTTGGTCGAGGAGGAGATGGAGCCGGGGCAGCGGACGCGGGGGCTGAAGGTGCTGTCGGCGGTGGTGACGGGGCGGGAGATGCGGCTGCGGGTGGAGGCTCCGGGTGGGACGGAGAAGCGGCTGATGGTGCGGCGGAATGGGGCGGGGGCGGTGCGGGTGGAAGGGGCCCGGATGGACGGGGATCAGGTAGTGATGGAGTTTGCGGGGGTGGGGTGGCGGGAGATGGAGGTGGTGTTGCGGTGGTGAGGTTGGAGTGGGCTACCGGAGGTTGGGAGGCGGGTGGAGGGAATACAGGGGTCTCTCCACTTCGCGATGCTTCGGTCGAGATGACGGCGTTTTTTTGTGTCAACGGGATTCTGTACGTCGCTTCGCTCCGAGGTTAAAGCGAGAAGCAGGTTCTTCGCTGCGCTCAGAATGACAACCAAGGGTAGGCGAGGACAGCGGTGGCGTGGGAAGCGAGAGCGGGTCGGCCTGTCGGCCGATGGCCCACGCATGACGATGGTGCTGTCATGCATGGGGCACCCGCCTTTCGGGGTGGCGGCTTTGGGGTGTAGGGGCTGGGGTCGGCCAGTTGAACGATGGCCCGCCCTTTGGGGTGGCGGCTTTGGGTGTAGGGGTTTTGACCGGCGTGGGGGAGATCGGCTAGAGTTCGCTGCATGATGCGACATGTGCTGGGCGGGTTGGCGGTGGTGGTGTTTGGGGCGGGCTGCGGGTGGGCGCAGGCGGTGCAGCGGCCGGCGATTACGGGGCTCGCGTATGTGCGGTTTTATGAGAGC
Source organism: uncultured Acidobacteriaceae bacterium (assembly GCA_964244225.1). Classification (GTDB taxonomy): domain Bacteria; phylum Acidobacteriota; class Terriglobia; order Terriglobales; family Acidobacteriaceae; genus Edaphobacter. The sequence goes on along the minus strand of CAXTJC010000010.1, from coordinate 11,420 downwards.
GACATGGCGGCGGCGAAGCACTTTTATGGCGAGTGGCTGGGGCTGCGGGAGACGGATCTGCCGGGGAAAGGCGGTTCGGGTGGGGCGAGCTTTGCGGTGGGGATGCGGCAGCGGATTGAGATTGCGCCGCTGCCCTCGGGTGCGGAGAGCCGGCTGGCTTCGGTGGGATTTCTGACGAAGGACGTGGCCGGGATGCGGCGGTATTTAGAGGCGCATGGCCTAAAGGTTGAGGCGGTGGATGCCGATGAGATTGATGTGCGTGATCCGGAGGGCAATCTGACGGCGTTTGTAGGGGAAAAGCGGGCGGCGGCGGAGACGGCGGGTGCGTCCGGGAAGGCGCGGGCGACGGCGATGGTGGCGGCGGGCAAGGCGGGAGCGCCGACGTCGCGGCGGATGATCCATGCGGGGTTCAAGGTGCAGAGCCGGGACGCGGAGAACAGGTTTTATCTGGATGTGCTGGGGTTTCGGCCGTACTGGCATGGAGGTATGGACCCGGCGAAGACGGACTGGGTGAGCCTGCAGGTGCCGGAGGGAACGGACTGGATCGAGTACATGCTGCAGGGCGGGGCGCATCCGGACCAGCGGGAGCTGGGGGTGCTGGACCATACCAGTCTGGGCACGGAGCATATGCCGGAGGTGACGGCGCAGCTGATTGCGAACGGGATGGCGGACCCGGAGAAGCGCAAGACGCAGATCGGCAAGGACGGCAAGTGGCAGCTGAATGTGTTCGATCCGGATATGTCGCGGGTGGAGTTTATGGAGTTCAAGCCGGTGCGGGCGGCGTGCTGCTCGGAGTTTACGGCGAAGCACCCGGAGCCGGGGGAGGGGCAGTGATGGGCGAGCGAGGCGAGTCTATGCGACGGCGGGAGTTTCTGGGGCTGGCGGGGAAGGTGGCGGCGGCGGGATGCGTGCTGCGCGGGGCGATGCCGGGGATGGCGATGGCGGCGGATGCGCCAGGCGGCATGACGTATGGGGTGCAGCTGTTTCAGGTGCGGCGGCAGGCGGCGACGGATCTGGCGGGGGCGTTTCGGTCGATTCACCAGGCGGGGTTTGCGCAGGTGGAGCTGAATCCGGTGGCATATGGGCATCCGCCGGCGGAGCTGCGGAGGATGGTGGAGGACGCGGGGCTTGCGGTGGTGAGCGGGCACTTTGACTATGCGGGGCTCGAGGGCAAGCTGGACTATGCGAAGGAGCTGGGGCTGCGGTATTTTGTGTGTCCGATGGTGCCGAAGGAGCAGTGGGGCTCGGTGGGCGGGTTTGCGCAGGCGGCGGATGTGTTCAATGCGGTGGGCAAGGGCGCGAAGGAGCGGGGGATGGAGTTTGTCTTCCACAACCATGACTATGAGTTCAAGCCGGTGGAGGGGACGACAGGCTGGGCGGTGCTGATGAAGCGGACGAACCCGGCGCTGGTGAAGCTGGAGCTGGACTGCTACTGGCTGGCGCAGGCGGGGCAGAAGCCGCTGGAGGTTCTGGAGCGGCATACGGATCGGGCGGTGCTGCTGCATTTGAAGGATCGGACGGCGGGCGCGCCGACGAGCTTCGATATGGAGAAGACGTCGGCGCACTTTACGGAGCTGGGGAAGGGCACGATCGACTGGCCGGCGATTTTGAAGCAGGGGAAGGTGCAGGGGATCGGGTATGCGTTTCTGGACCAGGACGAGACGGCGGGGCCGGTGCTGGAGAGCATGACGACGAGCCGGGCGTATTTGCGGTCGGTGCGGCTATAAGAGGCGGTTTAGAAACTCGCACCGAGCAACTCTGTAAGACAAAACAAGCGACGACAACGGCGGAATACGGGGATCTCTCCACTACGCGAGACGATACTGCTGTCTCGCTCCGGTCGAGATGACGGCATTTTGAGTTGTAATGAACGGCGAGCCTTTCGTGGACGGCGGTGCATCCGAGCGTGTATGCAGGATGGGTTCAGGGCGAAGCTGGTGGGGCAGGCGATCTCGCGGGTGGATGGCCGGGAGAAGGTGACGGGGCGGGTGGTGTACGCCGGGGATGTATCGGCGGCGGGCATGGTGCATGGAGTGCTGGTGCAGGCGACGATCGCGCGGGGGATGGTGCTGGCGATTGCGACCGGGACGGCGATGGCGATGCCGGGGGTGGTGGCGGTGTATACGCATGAGAGCCTGCCGCCGCTGAAGGCGCCGCCGACGGCGTTTACGGACAGCTTTCCGGCGGAGCGGCGGGCGCCGCTGTCGGACAACGTGGTGCATTATGCGGGGCAGCATGTGGCGCTGGTGCTGGCGGAGACGCTGGAGGAGGCTACGGCGGCGGCGGCCGCGGTTCGGGTGACGTATAGGGAGGAGACGGCGGTGCTGGAGCTGCGCGAGGGCCTGGAGGGAACGTACAGGCCGGACCACTTTGCGACGAATGCGGAGGAGAAGCTGCAGAGCTCGCGGGGGCAGGCGGGTGTGGCGGCGCGGCGGGTGGCGGCGGAGTATCGAACGCCGGTGGTGCACCACAATGCGATGGAGCCCTCAGCGACGGTGGCGGTGTGGGAGGGCGACGATTTATGGCTGCGGGACAGCACGCGGTGGGTGCAGGGGACGCGGAAGGTGGTGGCGGCGATGCTGGGCGTGGCGGAGGAGAGGGTGCGGGTGGAGGCTCCGTTTCTGGGCGGGGCGTTCGGGTCCAAGGGGTTTCTGTGGCAGCACGTGGCGCTGGCGGCGCAGGCGGCGCGGACGTGCGGCAGGCCGGTGAAGCTGGTGCTGACGCGGCCGCAGATGTTTACGTCGACGGGGCATCGGCCGCGGACGGTGCAGCGGCTGGTGCTGGGGGCGGATGCGGCGGGAGCGTTGACGACGGTGGAGCACAGGACGCTGACGGAGACCTCGCCGGTGGGGCATTTTGTGGAGCCGGCGGGGATGACGTCGCGCAATCTGTACCGGACGCCGCACGCGGTGATCGCGCATGAGGTGGCACCGACGAATGTGGCGACGCCATGCTTTATGCGGGCACCGGGCGAGTCCTCGGGGATGTTTGCGCTGGAGTCGGCGATGGATGAGCTGGCGGAGGCGGCGGGGATGGATCCGCTGGCGTTCAGGCTGCTGAACTATGCGGAGACGGACCTGCAGGAGGAGCGGCCGTGGTCGAGCAAGCAGCTGCGGGCGTGCTACCGGATTGGCGCGGAGCGGTTTGGCTGGGCTTCGCGGACGCTGGAGCCACGGGTGATGGAGCGCGGGGAGACGCTGGTGGGATGGGGGATGGCGACGGCGGCGTATCCGGCGCGGCGCTCGCCGGCGACGGTGCGGGCGGTGCTGACGCGGGAGGGGATGGCGACGTTTTCAGCGGCGACGGAGGAGAATGGCGGCGGGACGGCGACGGCGATGGAACAGATTGCGGCGGATGGGATGGGGCTGCCGCCGCGGCAGGTGCGCTTTCGGTGGGGCGACTCGGCGATGACGGAGTCGCCGGTGGTGGGGGCGTCGATGACAGCGGCGACGCTGGGGCCTGCGGTGGAGGCGGCGGCGTGCAGGCTGCGGGAGGCGCTGTTTGGGCTGGCGGCGAGGGCGGAGGCGTCGGCGCTGTTCCGGGCCGATCCGGCGGAGTTACAGATAGACGGCGGGTGGATCGTGCATCGGCTGGACGGCCGGCGGGAGCCGTTGGCGGCGGTGCTGGGGCGGATGACGGAGCCGCAGATCGCGGTCGAGGCTTCAGCAAAGCTGGAGGATGCGGCGAAGAAGGAGCACACGTTTCACTCGTTCGGGGTGCATTTTGCGGAGGTGGAGGTGGATCGGGCGCTGGGAGAGACGCGGGTGACGCGGTGGGTAAGTGTGATGGACTGCGGGCGGGTGCTGAACCCGAGGCTGGCGCGCTCGCAGGTGGAGGGCGGGGTGATCTTCGGGATCGGGATGGCGCTGCTCGAGCAGACGGTGTACGACCGGAGGATGGGCTCGCCGGTGACTGCGAATCTGGCGGAGTACCATCTGCCGACGTGCGCGGACGTTCCGGCGATCGATGTGAGTTTTGTGGAGACGCCGGATCAGCTGTTTACGTCGCCGCTGGGGCATCGCGGGGTGGGGGAGATCGGGATTACGGGGGTGCCTGCGGCGATTGCGAATGCGGTGTGGCATGCAACGGGGGTTCGGGTGAGGGCGCTGCCGCTTACGGCGGAGAGGGTGCAGGGGCTGGGCGGCTGAAAAGCAGGTTCCTCGCGTTCAGCTTCGCTCAGGGTCGGAATGGATGAAAGAAAGGCAAAAGACCTTAGGGGAGTTCTTGAAGGTATTTAGCCGGTACACACAAACTGCAGGTCTCTCCACTTCGCGAAACGAAGAAGTCGTTTTGCTTCGGTCGAGATGACAGCTCTATACCAATGGCAATACTTTTCTCTAGTCATAGGGTCCTAGAGCTGACTAGTGAGGCTGATTTTTATTCTTTTTTTCTTCGCCTTTGCGTTAGCATCTTTGGGGAGATGGCGGATGACGGCGGCTGAGCTTCGGCGGGAGGTGAGTGCGCGCAATCTGGTTTGGGCGGAGGGACTGGCGCATGAGGTGACGTATGGGCGGTCGCCGTGCGTGATCCATGCTGGGCAGGAGGAGGGCGGGCATGGGAACTTTTTACCGGGGAGCTGGCGGCGGATCCAGGCGCGGGCGAGCTGGCGGAGGCGGCTCAAGAAGGCGTACACGGCGGGCAGGCGGGTGGCGCGGGCGGACGACCGGTGGCGCGGCGAGCTGGAGGCGGCGACGAGCTCGGACGCTCTGCTGATGAATGTGTTCTGTTATCCGGGCATGCTGTGCCGATCGCCTGTGCTGCGGCTGTTGGGCGTTGATTCCGGGTTGACGCCGATGTTTGGCGTTCGCGCCCAGGTGCCTCTGGAGAACGGCGCGGTGGATCGCACGGAGGTGGATATGCGGGTGGGCGATCTGCTGGTCGAGGCTAAGTTGACGGAGGGTGGATTTCAGACGGCCCGGCCAGCTCTGGTGGAGCGGTATCGCGACGTGGATGCTTGCTTCGAGCGGGAGGAGCTGCCGCGCACGACGACGGGCGAGTTTCAGAGCTATCAGCTGCTGCGCGGGGTGCTGGCGGCGTATGCGCTCGATTGCAGGTTTGCGGTGATCCTCGACTGCCGGCGGGTGGATCTGATTGAGCGTTGGTTCGAGGTGTTGCGGGCTGTGCGCGGCAGCGAGCTGCGGAGTCGGCTGCAGATGGTGAGCTGGCAGGAGCTGGCGGGGGCGGCTCCGGGGACAGTGCGGAGATTTCTGGCGGGGAAGTATGGGATTGAGGGGGTTGATGGATAGTCGTGCGGAGCTGCAGGTCTCTCACTCGCGGTGACTTACCGAGCAAAGGCGCTCATTGGGTATACTTCGCTTCGCTCTGTAGTTTAAGCAAATGCGGGGATTCCTTCCCCTTCGGCTTCGCTCAGGGTCAGAATGACCACCAAGCGGGGAAGCGGGTTTCTCGCATCGCTCGGAATGGAAGAAAAGAGAGGGTTGTGATCTGAGCCTCCCTCGTTGAGGGAGGCTTTATGCCAGTGCGGGTTCGGTTACGGTTGGGTTTGCCGGTTGGCGCGTGAACTCTTCGAGTTCGGAGAGTTCGCCGATCTCGGCGGGCGGCAGGTAGGCGTTGCCGATGTACTGCGCGAGCATGCGGTGGGTGTTGAAGAAGGTGCCGTTCATGGCGATGCAGTGCTGCTGCATGCGGGACCAGGCGGTCTGGTCTTTGTAGGGCGGCGCGATGGCGTTTTCGAGCTTGTCGTAGAGGCTGGCGGCCTCTTCGGCGATGGTCTCGTGGTCGTCGATGGCCCAGCCGGTGACGTCTTCGGCGCAGCCCTCGATCCACCAGCCGTCGAGGGTGGAGAGGGAGGGGACGCCGTTGAGCGCGGCCTTCATGCCGGAGGTTCCGGAGGCCTCATAGGGGCGCTGCGGCGTGTTGATCCAGACGTCGACGCCCTGGGTGAGCTGCTGGCCGAGGGCCCAGTCGTAGTTTTCGAGGTAGATGATTTTGAGCGCGGAGGAGTTGAGGTGGGCGGCGGCTTCAAAGACCTCGCGGATGAGGGCTTTGCCGCCCTGGTCGGCGGGGTGGGCCTTGCCGGCGAAGAGGATCTGCAGGCCGCCCATTTTTTCCGCGATGGCAGTGAGGCGCGCGGGATCGGAGAAGAGCAGGGTGGCGCGCTTGTAGGTGGCGACGCGGCGTGCGAAGCCGAGGGTGAGGACGGCGGGGTCGAACTGCTGTCCGGTTCTCTGCTGCACGATATCGAGCAGGGCCTGCTTGCCCGCGCGATGGGTCTCGTTGATCTGCAGCGGCGTGATGCCGTAGACGGAGCGCAGGTACTGGTTGTCCGTGCGCCAGGAGGGGATCTCGTGGTCGAAGAGGGCCTGGAAGGGCTCCGAGAGCCAGGTTGCCGCGTGCACGCCGTTGGTGATGGAGTGCACGGTGTAGTCCGGGAACATGTGCTGCGAGACCTTGCCGTGCTGCATGGCGACGCCGTTGACGAAGCGGGAGAAGCGGAGGGCGAGATAGGTCATGTTGAAGAGACCATTGTGGAGCGCGCCGGAGCGCTCGATGGTGGAGGCACGCTCGTGTCCGAGCACCTGATACATCTGATCGAGGCCGAACTGATCGTGACCGGCGGGGACGGGGGTGTGGGTGGTGAAGACGCTTTGCTGGCGGACGAAGTCGAAGTCGGCGTCGGAGGCGGTGGAGACGGGGCGGCCGTTGAGGTTGCCGAGGCGCTCTTCGAGCAGGCCGATCGAGAGCAGGGCGGCGTGGCCCTCATTCATGTGGTGGACCTCAGGCCGGCAGCTGAGCGCGTGCAGAAGGTGGATGCCGCCAAGGCCGAGGATGGTCTCCTGGCAGAGCCGATAGAAGGTGTCGCCGCCGTAGAGGTAGTCGGTGAGGTGGCGATCCCAGGTGTCGTTGCCGTCCACGTCGGTATCGAGCAGAAAGACGGGGATGGTGTGACCGGTGACGCCGACGACATCGAAGCGCCATGCGCGCACGGTGACGTCGCGGCCGTTCATGTGGATGATGACGGTCTGGTTCGCGCTGGGGAGCGTCGTTTCCGGGGACCAGGGCACGTCAGTCTCGGTCTGCTGTCCGTTCGCATCCAGGTGCTGGCGGAAGTAGCCACGGCGATGCACCAGGCTGACCGCGACCATGGGCGCGCCGGTATCGGCTGCCGAGCGCAGCGTGTCGCCTGCCAGAACGCCAAGGCCGCCGGAGTAGGTGGGAAGCGCGGGCGACAGCGCGATCTCCATGGAGAAGTAGGCGATGGAGCGAAGGGCGAGATCCGGGGATGCTGCCGAGACGTTCTGTTGGCTCATACGAGAGTGTGATCCTTTGACGTGCTGGTCGAGTTGCCGTGAAGCCGCGAATTACGTGGATCCAGAGTATCGGAGGGTTGGAGTGTGGATCAAAGATTGGAAGGCGCGAAGGAGTACCAGAGAGGACACCGCAGGGGGATTGACAAGCGGGGCGGGGGAGCGGTTGGAGAAGGTCTAAACAAGTCAGAGAAGTTTATTCAGGAGAGATATTTCGCTGGTCCGAACGAAAAGCAGGTTCCTCGCGGTGCTCGGAATGGAAGAAAGAAAAGCAAAGGACTTGATCAGAGTCTCTTTAGAACTCTCTTGAAACGAAGCCGAAGCGCAGCAGGTAGCCGAGCAATGCCGCTAGGAGCAGGCTTGCGGTTGTCCACGGGGCTAGGTCGCGCAGGCGCTTGCCCAGCGCCTCAACGCCAAGGGTGAGGAGATAGAGGGCGAGCATGAGCAGAACGCCATCCCAGATGAAGAGCCGAACACCGAGGCCTTGCGCTCCGAGGATTCTGGTGACGCCGAAGGGGTGCAGAAAGCTGCCGGCGGCAAACGCGAGGAGATAAGCCGCCAGAAAGAACAACGCGAGCGAGATGCGCTTCAGCATGCTAGCCGGGACTCCCGAAGAATGACGTGAGTGTACCGCGATCGCTTCGAGCAATTTTCCTGATGCTGTGCCGCTGTTCGGCTGCAGTGGAGGCCATTTTCCTTGAGAGAAAATGGCACGGACTGGAATGGCCTGCTGTACACCTTCAGGAAAATGGCTTGAGCCGGGTTATTGCCGGGCTGCCTTTGTGTCTGTTGCCAGCGTTAGCGAAGCAGGACCTTCGAGGAGATCGTCCGAACAGGTGGCGGGCTTGTTGACGGGATTGCAGCGCGCGACGGGATTGCCAGGGAACGCAACCTGATAGTGTCCGGTCCACCTCGCCGGCTCGCTGGCCGGATAGTCGGTCGAGAGCATCTGTGCTCCGGAGGAGAGAGCGAGATCTCTGCGGGTCGTATCGTTCATGCGCGCGGCGGCGGTGGGCTCATCGGTTCGCGTGCGGACCAGATAGCCTTGCCGGACAAGCGCGCCGATCGCCGCGGGTGTGCCGTCGTTCTGCTCGACGAAGGCGGCATCGGGAGCGCCGGGGATGGCGTTGGTGAAGAGAATGCGGTCGCGGAGGGAGGGATGATCTTTTGTATACACCGGAGTTACAGATGCCTGGTCGAGCAGGAACAGGACCTTGCCGCGGGCCTCGGCCAGCGACGGCCAGCCGGCGGCGGCGAGCGCTTCAGGGAGCGTCGCTCTCGAGCCGCGCACTTGATCCGGCGTGATGATCTCGGACTTTGAGAAGACAGAGAGAATCTCGGCGTCGAGCGCATCGAAGACGGCTGGCGTGAAGGGCTCCGTGGCGACGGCGTAGGGCTTGGGCGTCTCGCCCGGCTTGTCCTCCTTGGTCTCAACCAGGATGAAGAGGGGCAGATGCTGTGGGTGCGCCTGCGACCACGAGCGAACGGAGGTGAGGCAGGCGACAAATGTGAGACAGGTGCTGCGCTGATCGATGCCGACGACGTGCATGACCTTGAATCCGGGCTGGTCGAGCAGGTGCGCGGGGTCGAGTTGCGGGTCTGTGGGCAGGTGAGCCTCGGCAGTCATCTGGGTGATGGCCGGATGAGCGAATCGGCCGCCGTGGCCATCGGCGAAGATGTCCAGCTCGATCTGGCGCACGCCGGCGTCAAGCTGTTTGGCGAGCGGCTGGTGCGCGTAGTCCAACGCTTCGAAGGCTTTCGGATTTTTGACTTGCATCAGCTTTGCCTCGCTGGGAGCGAAGCCGGCGTGATAGCTGTTGTGGGTTCCGATGACCTGAATTTGATTGAGTCTAACGATGGCGTCCTGGCGGGCGCGGGCGGGGTCCTGTTGGGGGTTCTGCGCGTGCGCGGTGAGACCTGCACTCAACAACAGAAGTATGCGGCTTTGCAGTCTCATGCTGTGCCCTCGCGAAACTTTAGTACAGCCGAACACACAAGTGATCGGAAGTTGTTACAGATACGTGAAAGCCGCTGGAAATTGCGCCGGGGATATCGGAAAACAGAGAGAGAGATGCGTTAGAGCGATGGTCCATAGACAACGAGCTTAAGGGGGTCTGATCTAGTCCATGGGGGTATGACCAAGCTGACCTCAGCGGCTGAAGCCGCGCTGCATAGAAGGCACCTATGGCATGGCTGAAGCCATGCCCTTACCGGAAGGCACGTAATCAAAGTGCTTTTCAGGGCAGGGAGCCTTCGAAGAGATGGAAGCGGCGCTCCATCTCCCACTGCTCCGCGGCGCGGGGGTTGGCGGCGAGGAATGCTGCGCAGGCTGAGCCGGGATGCTGGCCGAGAGGAGCGCGGGAGGCGCATGCCGCGACCGGTTCGTTGAAGATGTCGGGTGATCGCCACAGGCTTGCGCCCTCCAGAAAGGCGTGCTCGAGCGAGGTCCTCGCCATCTGTTTCAGCTCCGGGTAGCCCAGATGGAAGTCCATCGCGGCGCGCACATACTCGTGCGTGAGATCGATCCGGCTGACGCCTTGATCGTCGGTTGAGAGCGCTACGGGAACGGCTGCCAGACGATAGAGCGGCAGGGGATGGTGCACGCCGGTGATGCCGAGGATGACGTCGTTGGAGGTGAGATTGATCTCCGCCATGATGTGTTTGGCGGCCATGGACTGGAGCAGGGAGCCGGCGTCGTCCTCGTTCATGACGTCGACGCCGTGGCCGATGCGCTCGGCGTGCGCGATCTCGACGGCTTGGCGGATGTGAAAGCGCAGACCCTCAGGAGGCACGAGACCTTCGACCAGTTCGCCGGCGTGCAGCGTGATGTGCACCTTGGGATAGAGCCCATGCAGATAGCCGATCATGCGCATCTGCCGGGTGTACTCCGCCATGGCGACGCGGTTGTCCTCGGGCTGTACGAAGTTGATGCCGACGACTTGCGGGTCTGGATGCGGGTTTGAGCCGCGCGCGTCCGCTTCCCGCTCGACGAGCTCGAAGCCCAGGAGGGTCTGGGCGAAGGTTATGGCAGGGGTGTTTGCCCGCAGCACTTGAAATAAAAAGCGTACGCGCACGGCGCAAGCGGGCGAAGCCTCGGAGGCGGCATCGCAGTGCTCTCGTTCGTGGCGGTCTGCGAGGATCTTGGCGAACTCCACGCGATCGGCGGCGAGGGCTTTCTCGAACTGCGGGGATGCCAGCAGAGATGCGCGCGCGGCCTGAAGCTCGGCATCGCTGGTGCCGGTGATGTCCTGATGAAAGGCCGCGATGGTCTGCGGGGCGGCCGGCCAGGTCACGGCCTGGGCCGCAGCGATCGCCTGGCCAAGGTCTGGCGTGTGCATGATCTCGAGATACTGCTGGTTCTGCGCGGCGGCGAGGGTGGCGATCTGATCCAGCCACTCGCCACCGTGGCGGGCACCCGCGGTATGGGTTGGGTCAAAGCGGTCGAAGGTGGCGAAGAACTGGTCGTGGCCGCTGAAACCCGCGGAGGGAACGAAGGACCGCATGGAAAACCAGTTCACCAGCGTGTCGTAGAGCGTCTGATCGGAGAAGGCGTCTTCCACGCGGCGGCGGCCCTCTCCGCAGACCGGCTGCGGCGGGATCGAACGGGTTGTACCGATGTTCGTGGCGAGGCTTTTCGCGGCGGGATCGACGCACATCAGGTCGGCCCGGGCCTCGTCCAGAAAGGTCTCCGCGTAGACCGCGCCCGAGAGGTGCACATGCAGATCGCCGCCCTTGGGCATTTTTACGAGCAGCGCTCGCAGCTTCAGTGGATTACCGGAGGCCGCTGAGAAGGCGCGGCTTGCCTTGCTCTCCGAGGCAGAGACGGGCGCCTGCTGCGGATGGAGGCAGCCGGGCGAAAGCAGCAAGAGGAGAAGAGCAGCACGCACGCGCATACAGGGTCCTTTGTGGAGGATTCTCCGAGGATAGCGTGCCGGGCGGCGCGGTTGGCGAAGCCCGCGACCATTGCTATACTCGGACAAGCATTTGCGCCGCCGCTCTCTTCCTGTACAGGTCTCGCCCCTCCGAGTCTGGAATGTGAGGCGAACGTTCAGATCACGCCCGGGTTTCGCTTGGCTGCTCCCGGCCGTTTCTTTTCTTTGCCAAGGCCAGATAGCTCAGTGGTAGAGCGCGGCCCTGAAAAGGCCGGCGTCG
>CAXTJC010000009.1:0-17553 GCA_964244225.1 uncultured Acidobacteriaceae bacterium | reverse complement strand
GGCAGTGGACGCCGGCGCTGGCGAACCGGCGGATGGTAGCCCTTGGCGGGGTCCAGGCGATAGAGGATCAGCAGGTTGCGCTCCGGATCGTCCAGCGCGGGAAAGGCCGCGATGCGCTCCAGGTGATACCGCGGCGTGAGCGCGTCCATCTTGTCGTCGTCGACCTGATTCCAGCTGACGTACCAGCCGGGCTTGTAGAGGGCGACACGGTCTTCGAGCTCGAGGGTGCCGAAGTCGTCGCAGATGGAGGGCAGGCCGGTCATCAGCGAGAGATCGGAGCCGCTGATCGAGAGCAGCAGCCTGCTGTGAGTGCGGTCGGCCTCGATGAGGTCGCGGATGCGATTGGCGGCGGAGAGAAAGGTGTACTCCGGCCGCCTGACGTAGCTGAGGGTCTCACGCGCCTCAACCGCTACAACGACGACGAGCAGCCCCGCTACGGCGGCTGCTGCGATCTGTGAGCCTTGCAATAGGGAGCCACGCCACGGGCGGCTGGGCTGGGCGTCGAGTGGATCGCGCGTCCAGGCAAGCTCCAGCACGAGCGCCAGCAGAAGGGTGAGCGGCACGGCGACGACGAGGTAATAGCGCGGCTGCAGATTGTTGTGATACGCGAGAAAGCAGCCGTAGCCGCCGGCCCACAGCAGCAGCGACATGGCGGCGGCGTTCGAGCGCAGGCGCGGCCAGAGTGGGATTGCCGCGCCGGCGAGCAGTGCGAGAGGAAAGAGGACTGGGCCCATCCATCGGCCGTCGCGCACCGTGTTGGTCAGCACCTCCACGGCGGTTGCCAGCGTGATACCGGTGTAGGCGTTGGCGCTGAAGAGATAGCGATAGTCCTCAAGAAAGCGCGGCCGCACGAACAGGCCGAAGTAGAGCAGCCAGAGCGCGAGCCCGATCGCGGCGGCAAGACCGCCCCAGCGCAGAAGCAGCCGCAGTCGAAAGCCGCAGCGAGCGGCGAGCATCCAGGCTACGGATGGAAGCAGGAAGATGGCGGTCGTTTTGGTCAGGATCATCAGCGGCAGTAGGAGACCGAGCAGAAGAGGCGGCAGCAACCGGCGCGCGCGCGTCGGAGCGTAGGGCGCGACGGTCGAGGCCACCAGCAGCGAGAGCAGCGTGAGCAGCACCAGCAGCGGCTCCAGGATCGCCATGCGCATGAAGGCATAGCAGAAGGGGCTTGCGGCCAGCAGCAGAACCGCGCCTGCCGGAGCGAGCCTGGGGCTGCGTGCAGGGAGGGCCCGCAGCAGAAAGGCATAGGCGCACAGCAGCGTAAGGCCGAAGACGCCGACTGTGAGCGCGCGCGCTGGAACGATGCCGACACCGGTGAAGCGGAAGACCACGCCTTCGAGGAAGGGCCAGACGGGAAGCGCGGCCGCCGGATTGAAGTCGCCGCGAACGTACCAGTGGCCCAGATCGAAGTGGCGGATGGCCGCATCGCCGTACCATCCCTCGTCGGTGTACTTAGCCCAGTCCATCCAGGGCGAGTGGTTCGGAAAGTCGGCTGAGAGATGGAGGAAGTAGAGGGCGAAGATCAGGCTAGCCAGGATCAGCAAGACTATCTGCACCGTTCGCTGTCGCCAGAGCAATGCGATCTCCCACCGTTCGTGGCGAAGCGTGTTTGCCGGCTTCGTCTATGCCAAGGTCTCAGGCGCGCGTCCTCTTGCTATCTCTGCGCCGTGCGTCTTTCTGGTCCGACTGTACGCGAGCCGGGGCGTTATTCGTAGGCCAGGGCGTCGATGGGATCTTTGCGCGCGGCCTTGAGCGCGGGATAGAGCGCGCCCAGCATCGCCCCGGTAAACGCGATCGCCATCGCGAGCAGGATCCAGTGCGGTGTAACGGTGAAGTCTGTGCGCGGCGACTTGATGTGCAGGATCGTTCGCAGCGCCAGCGTAAAGCCGATGCCGGCGAGAATTCCGACGACTGCCAGCAGGCCTGTCTCGCGCAGGACCACGGAGACGATGTAGCTGCCGGAGGCGCCGAGCGACTTCAGCACGCCGATCTCTCGCGTCCGCTCCATGACCGCCGTATACATTGATTGAAAGATGACCAGAAAGCCGATCACGACCGCGATGCCGATCACGATGCGCATGGCGATGTTGAAGCCGGGCAGATGCTCGGGCGTCATCAGGCTCAGCCACTGATCGAGCGTCTGCACGTCGTACTGCTGCATGCCGGGCGTGGCGGCGATCTCCTTCTTGACCGCGCCCTGATTTGCGAGATCGTCGGTCTTCACATAGAAGGCGTTCGCCTTGCCGGGATTGTTTGTGATCTCGCCCATGGTCACAAGCGGGATGAACTTGCGCCCGCCTTTGCCGTGTTCGACGATGCCGCAGATATGGAAGGTGTGATGAAGGATCTCAAGCGAGTCGCCGACTTTGTGGCCTACATCCGAGTGTGCGAGGTAGTCATCGATGATGACATCGTCGGGCCCGCGGAACGGGCCGCCCTTCAGGAAGACGAAGGGTTTGAGCGCGTTGAAGGTGTCGTAGTCGATGCCGAATATGTTTTCGAGCGATGTGCCCATCGACATCTGCACGTTGACCGGCGACGCGACCGCGATGTGCGGCAGGCCGGCGAGAACGTCGGCGACCTTGACCGAGGTGGCGGCGGAGCTGAGCGCGGCGAAGTTGGTGGTGCTGCTGGGGCGCACAAACATGTCCAGCCCGATGCCGCTGGTCTGCGACTTGTTTCCATTCAGCATGCCGAGCATGATCCCCGCGATCGAGAGGATCATGGTCACTTCAATGGCAACGGCCAGAGCACTGATGAGCGAGCGGAGAGGGCGATGCACGAGATTGCCGACGACGAGGCGGTTCATGTGTCCTTAGTCTATGCGATCCGGAACGCTGTACCTGCCGGACGAACCTTAACGTTCGTCGGCGGCGGAGGCGCGAAGAGCCCGGGGTGTAGCGCCCCGCAGCGGAGTGACAATGCGCCTGCCGCCGGCCTTATTGCCGGGACCGATGATGAGGCCGCCGAGGATCGGCATGACATAGCCGGTAAGGACCGCGGCGAAGGTGATGGCAAAGGTGACGTAGCCCATCGCATAGACGATGCCGGCAAGCAGGCCCTCCGGCGCGATATGGGCGAAGTAGGTGAGCGCGAGCAGGCCCCAGGGGCTCTTGCGGACATCGCCGCAAAGCGAGTCAAAGAGCATGAAGAGGGCGAACCACAGGCACGGAGCCAGCACCAGCATGCCGACCCATCGGCCTAGGTGATAGGCCTCGCCGGAAGGGGAGAAGGAAACGCCTGTACTCAGGTCGTCTTCGGCGATGTTGACGCCTGCCTCGTGGGCATAGATGTTGCCCCACAGGAACTGCGGCTTGCCTGCCCAGAAGATGTGTGGCACCAGGTTTTCAAAGTCCTCGAGCACGGGATAGTAGCCCTCGGGGCCCTGCCGCTCGGTCGCATCGATGAGCATGTCGTCGAACGAGATCATCTGCAGCCGGTCGAAGATTCCATGCGACTTGTTGAAGTAGCCGGCGGCCTGTCCGGCGAGATCCGCGGCCTGCTGCGCTTCATACTTTTTCCGCACGGACGGCAGATCGGACAGGAGTTGAACGGCGACCTGGAGGCTTGGACCCAGACCGCCGCGCGACTGCGTTCGGCCATACTGCGAGTAGGGCACCATGTAGTACGAGAGAAACAGCAGCAGCAGGCCACCGGCGACGATCTGACCCAAGCTGAGCCGCAGGCGTTGCGCGCTGGCGGCGAGCGTCCAGCAGATCAGCGGCGTGAAGAAGCCTTCCTTCGAGAAGCCGAAGAAGCCACCCAGCACGATCAGGGTGGTTCCTGCCAGGATCACCGGCGTGTTGAGGCTTCGTCGGCCGCCGGAGAGGCGGATCGTGTTGGTGACGCCGAGGATGATCGCGAGCTCGCAGAAGCGGTTGATTTGGAAAAGCGCGCTGATCGCCGTGCCGGAGCCGCGCTCGACGGATCGCGTCGCGATCGAGAGGATCATCCCGATGACCAGGCAGCCGACGGTCGCGCGCGAGAGATTATTGTCGCCGACCAGGTTTTCAAGGAAGGGGCGCTTCTTCGAGAATTTGCGAGAGGCCGCCGCAGCCAGCAGCAGCATGACGCTTGAGACCGCATAGACAGTGATTGTTATGCGCGGCCGCAGCAGGTTGCTCTCGCCCCGTTCGCCTACAAACGCCTTGACGGACAGGCCGAGGATGACCGCCAGGACGCTGTAGAAAAAAATATAGCCGCCCGAGGGCCGCGTGAGGCCGCCTGCCACGTTGAAGGCCAGCGCGGCAATGATGACGAAGAGAAAGGAGCAGGCGCTGAAGTAGAGCGAGGTGTGTTCCAGCTGCTGCAGCAGGAAGAGTCCCGAGGCGTAGAGGAACGCATACAGCAGAGGAACGCGCTCGGGCAGGGAGATGCGCACCATGGGCTACTCACCCGCCCCGACGGCCTGTTGCCCGGTCCGCGAGTCTCCGCTGCGATCGCGGAGTGCCGGCGCCTGGTAGACATGACCGCGGCGCAGCAGGCGATTGCGCAGGCGCAGAGAGGGCTGTTCCACGAGACGGTAGGAGAGCTCCGCGGCCAGCAGAACCGCAATCCAGTTCAGAGGAAAGCGGCCCATCCAGCTCACGCCGGCGAAGACGCCGGCATTCATGTGGTGGAGGAACAAGGTCTGCCAGAGATACATGCTGTAGGAGAGAACGCCGATGTGGGTCACGACGCGTGCGTTGAGAACTCGCCCGGCCAGGCTGCCGGGGTTGCGCACGGTCCACAGCAGGACGGCGACGATCAGCAGGCCCGTATAGGTCTCGCCGATAGGAAAGTTCCAGTAGTTCTGGAAGCGCATTTCGAGATAGCTGCCGAGAGCGAGACCGGCGACGGGAAGCCAGACGATGCGGGTGAGGGCGCGATAGGCCCGCTCAAAGCGGGCTCTGCCCTCAAGCAGCGCCGCCGCGCATCCGAACATGAGGGCGTCCGCGTGCATATGGAAGCCGGCGCTCTGGTGCAGCAGCACGTTGTGGGTGCGGAAACTGACGATCCGGATCAGCGGAGAGAGCACGATGACCGCACCGGCGATGGCCGCCGCTCGATCCCGCCCCACGCTGCCCCGCAGCCGCAGGCAGAGGATGAGAAGGACCGGCCAGATGAGGTAGAACTGCTCCTCCACGCTCAGCGACCAGAAGTGCTCGATCGCCCAGCCGGTGGAGGCGGCCGCGTAGTTATGGAAGAAGAAGAGCGCGCTCACGACGTCCCACCGGGTGAGCGCCAGGCGCCCCGCCACACCCAGCAGCACAAGCGCGGCAACGTAGACATAGAGCGGCGGCAGAATGCGAAAGGCGCGCTTCACGTAGAAGCCGGACATGCTGATTGCGCCGCGTGTCTGCTGCTCATGCAGCAGCAGCCGCGTGATGAGATAGCCGCTGATGACGAAGAAGATGGTCACGCCGAGCGAGCCGTTCAGCACGACCGACCACAGCAGCCCCGGCGCATGGTCCGGGTGGTCCGCACCATAGCGCTGCACGGTGTGCAGCCCCATCACCAGGACGATGGAGAGGGCGCGCAGCCCGTCGAGACTGGGGATGCGGCGAAGAGAAGCCGTGCGCGCCGAGGTGTCTACTGAACTCATGGGTGCTGGGCGAGGATCCGCTGTGCCGATTGTACCCAGCTTCTAACCGTCGGGGCCTTTGACTCCATCCCCCGACAGGGCTATGCTCCGGAGAAACTGCGGAGATCAGGCGCCGCGGAAACGGTCCAAAATTCAGGCCGAGCGGAGTGAATGGAGACATTTTCGGACGATCTACGACGGGAACGTGAGCGGCAGGGAGTCTCGCTTGAGGCCATTAGCCATGTCACCAAGGTCTCGGTGCGCCATCTGCGCGAGCTGGAGGCGGGCGACCTTGCCAGCCTGCCCGGCGGCGTCTTCCGCAAAGGCATTCTTCGCGGCTATCTCTCCACCTTGCATCTGGACCCCGCGCCATGGCTGGAGCGGTTCGAGTTCTGCATCGCCGAGCTGGAGCAGCCGGCCGGCTCGCCCGAGACCATCGCCACCTTTGCCGAAACCATCAGCCGGAACCGTGCGGAGCCGCCGCGCGAGCCCACACGCTGGCCCGGTGTCGTGGCCATGCTGCTCCTGCTGATCGTCTTTGGCTGGTGCGTGTGGCGCTTTGCGCTGAAGGGACACGTCGTGCTCACGAAGGGATTACGACCGTCCCATACGCCCGCTTTGAGCGGCGGCGCAAAAGGCTGATCTCCCGTTGACAACCTTCTTCGGAGCAGCTTAACTCGGATGTAACCAGACATTCATGCAGGCTTCAGGAGTAGCTCACTTCGCCTCTTCTCGCTGCCTCATTTCACTTCTACCTCGAAACGATGGAGCTCGGTGCGCGTCCCGATCGCCCGATGTCTCAGGAGATTTTATGATGGACCGCCGCCTCTCCTCGTACCTGCGTCTCGCGTGTGTCGTCTCGACAATGGGCGGTGCGCTCTTCGCCCATGCCCAGGACGTCAGCGGAAGTATCAGCGGCACGGTCAAGGATCCAAGCGGCGCCGTCATCGGCAATGCGACCGTAACCCTGACCAACACGGATCGCAATGGATTCGTCCGTATAGTCAAGACCTCAGGCGCCGGCACCTACACGGCGACATCACTTCCACTGGGGAGCTACTCCATCGTGGTCGCCGCGCCGGGCTTTGCGGATCTCACCCTGACCGACATCGTCCTGCACGTCAATGACACACTGACCATCAACGGCGATCTTAAGATAGGCAGCGGCGCTGGCGAGGTTGTTGCCGTTACTGCCGGCCAGCAGCAGCTCAACTTCGAGAACTCGATGCAGGCGGGTCTGATCGACGGCACGCAGGTTCGGCAGCTGGTGCTCTCCTCGCGCAACTACGAGCAGCTCGTCGGCCTGCAACCAGGCGTCTCTTACACCGGCGGCGACCAGATTTACATCGGCCTCTCGAACCCAAGCGGCTCTACCAACGTCGTCAACTTCTCGGTCAACGGCGCGCGCACCAGCGGGAATAACTGGACGGTCGATGGCGCGGACAACGTCGATCGCGGATCGAACAATACGCTGCTGACCTATCCCTCGGTCGACGCCATCGCCGAGTTTAAAACACTGCGCGGCAACTATTCGGCGGAGTTTGGCCGCTCGGCCTCTGGGCAGATCAACGTCGTCACCAAGTCCGGCACCAACGACCTGCACGGAAGCGCCTATGAGTTTGTACGCAACGACATCTTCAACGCCAATGACGTGCTCAACAAGCTGCCCACGACTCCGAGCGGTGCCGCGAAGACTATCTCGCCGCGCGGCCGCCTGCGCTACAACGACTTCGGCTACACCGTCGGCGGCCCGGTCTTTCTGCCGCGCCTCTACGATGGCCGCCGGCACGGAACCTACTTCTTCTTCTCGCAGGAGATTCGCCGCGTTATCACCTACCGAGCCTTCCAGTTGACCGGCGTTCCCACGGTTGCGGAGCGCTCGGGCCAGTTCGCCGCCACGGTCTGCGCCAGCGTCAACCCCGGAAACGGCACATGCAACAACGCCGGAACCAACACCATCACAGCAATCAGCCCGCTCGCGTCAGCCTATCTCAAGGACATCTACGCAGGCGTGCCGGATCCCGACGCCTCCGGCAACCTGACCACGCGGCCGCTGCAGAACATCTTCAACGCCAACCAGCAGATCGTGCGCGTTGACCAGCAGCTCGGACCTAAGCTGAACGTCTTCTTCCGCTTTATCAACGACGCCATTCCGACGGTTGAGCCTGGCGGCCTGTTCTCCGGAACCGGCTACCCCGGCGTACAGGTCACGAGCACCAACGCGCCGGGCCGTATCTATCTTGGCCATGCGACGTATGTGCTCTCGCCGACGCTGCTGATCGATGGCGGCTACGCCTACTCGCAGGGTGCGCTGCTCTCGGATCCGACCGGCAGCGCGCTCAACGCCAACTCACCCGATGTCTCCGGTCTGGTGAAGCTGCCGTTCGCGTCCAGTCTGGCGCGGGTGCCTGCGCTCACCTTCCAGAACGGCACCGGTGTTACTACCTATGGCCCCTATCGCGACTACAACCGCAATCACAATGTCTTTGTGAACGTCGTCAAGTCGGTCGGCCCGCACACACTGCACTTCGGTATCGACTACAACCATTACAACAAGACGGAGAACAACGGGCTCAGCAACGCGGGCTCCTTCGCCTTCACCAACGCGGGCATCATCACGACCGGCAATAAGGCGACGCAGGCCCAGGCCTACCAGCAGGCCTTCGCCAACTTCCTTACCGGGTTTGTCTCAACCTTTTCGCAGGTCTCGACCGACGTTACGCCGGACATTCGCGTGAATCAGATCGAAGCTTTCGTGCAGGACGACTGGAAGGTTAATCCGCGGCTTACCTTGAACATGGGCCTGCGCTACTCGCGTTTCAACCAGCCTATCGACGCCAATCACGAGCTGACCACCTTCGATCCTTCGCTCTACAACGCGGCCAATGCGCCGGCCATCGACCGCAGCACCAGCGGCAATCTCTGCATTACAGGTGCGCCCTGTGCGGGTGGCGTTACGCCGAACCCGGGCGCGAACCTGCTGAACGGCATCAGCATCAATACCGGCAGTTCCACTGTAGCCGCCACCTCGCCCTTCGGCAGCAAGGTGGGCAAGGCGGATGCCCTCGACTTCGGCCCGCGCATCGGCTTCGCGCTCGATGTCTTCGGCGATGGCAAGACCTCGTTGCGCGGCGGCTACGGCCTCGCGTACGACGCCTCGCTCTTCGGCATCTACGAGCAGAACATCTTCGCCAACCAGCCCTTCGTCAATACGCCGACCATCTCGAACACCAGCTTTGATAACCCCGCGGCGGTGCAGGCTAATGTCAGCTTCTCCACGCGTGCGCTCACGGCGACAGCGCCACGCTTCAAGACGCCCTACGACCAGCAGTTCTCGCTCGACCTACAGCACACCCTACCCGGTGGCGTGGTGCTCGATATGGCCTACGTCGGCAGCCACCAGGTGCATCTGCTCGGGTTGATCGATATCAACCAGCCCGCGCCCGGGCAGTATCTGGCGAGTGGCCTCTCGGTTCTTTCGGGTAAGCCTGCGCAGCTTACGCCGGTGACGACCGTCAACACCTCGAACGTGAACGCACTCAACCAGATTCGTCCGTATCGCGGCTACAGCGCCATTAATTCCGTGCAGCCGGTCTTCTCCGGCAACTACAACTCGCTGCAGATCTCCGGCCGCAAGCAGTTCAAGCATGACTCGCTGATTTCGGCCAACTACACCTGGTCGCGCGCGCTGACGAACTCGAACGCGGACCGCACCGGCGCGCCGCAGATCAGTTCCAATCTCACGGCGGAGTACGCCCGCTCCGCCGCCGACCGCACCCATATCTTCAACGTAAACGCCGTCTATTCGGTTCCCTTCTTCATCGAGCAGCGCGGCCTGGTTGGCCACCTGCTTGGCGGCTGGGAGGTCTCGGGCGTTGGCTTCTTCAACTCCGGCCTGCCGTTGAACGTCACGACGAGCGGGCTTGATCCGGCAGGTGTCGGCGTCGTCCTCGGAGCAAGCGCGGCCAGTGGCCGGCCGGATCGTATTGGCAACCCGAACGACGCGAGCGCGGCGAGCGGCCCAATCCACACCCGCCAGCACTGGTTCAACATCAACGCCTTCGCCGCCGTTCCCGCCGGTCAAGCGCGTGGCGGCAATACGCAGCGCAACATCATCGACGGCCCCGGCTGGTGGCGCGTCGATCCCGGTCTCTTCCGCAATGTGCGGCTTTACGAGCGGCTGACCTTGCAGCTGCGCGGTGAGGCCTTCAACGTCTTCAACCACACCAACCCCGACACCGTCTCGACCGCCGGCCTGATCACCTCGACTGGCTATAACGCGAGCGCGGGCAACATCACCGGCTATCGCGATAAGCGCATCCTGCAGCTCGGCGCGAAGCTCGTCTTCTAATGCCTCGCCGCCCAATGCGCTATCTCGCCGTTGGCACTACGTCTCTGGCAGCCGGCTGCGTCTTTTTGCCGCTGATCCGCCGGGATGCGTAAAATGATTTTTGATTTGAAGCACCGCTATCCGCATCACCCCTGGAGGAAGTTCCTTGGCTACACGCGACCGTTTTCTTTTCACCAGTGAGTCCGTCACAGAGGGCCATCCCGACAAGATCGCCGACCAGATCTCCGACGCCATCCTCGATGCCTGCCTGGAGCAGGACCCACTCAGCCGCGTCGCCTGCGAGACCCTGACCTGCACCGGCCTGGTGGTCATCGCCGGGGAGATCACGACCAAGGCTTACGTCGACTTCCAGGGCCTTGTCCGCTCGACCGTCGCCGAGATCGGCTACACGCACTCCGACCACGGCTTCGACGCGAGCACCTGCGCGGTCATCTCGACCATCAACAAGCAGTCGCCCGACATCGCGCAGGGCGTGGATACCGGCGGCGCCGGAGATCAGGGCATGATGTTCGGCTACGCGACCAACGAGACACCGGAACTGATGCCGCTGCCGATCTCGCTCGCGCACCGGTTGAGCGAGAAGCTATCGGAGGTTCGCAAGTCCGGCCTGATGCCGTATCTGCGGCCCGACGGCAAGAGCCAGGTGACGGTCGAGTACGCCGAGGTCGGCAAGCCCTCGCGCATCGACGCCGTCGTCATCTCAACCCAGCACGACTCTGACGTGACCAACGAGACGCTGCGCGCCGAGATCGAGAAGAACGTTATTCGTGCGGTGATCCCGGCCGAGCTGCTCGACGCGAACACCAAGTTCCACATCAATCCCACGGGACGATTTGTCATCGGCGGACCGATGGGCGACTCCGGCCTGACTGGCCGCAAGATCATCGTCGATACCTACGGCGGAATGGGCCGGCATGGCGGCGGCGCCTTCTCCGGCAAGGATGCGACCAAGGTGGATCGATCGGCCGCGTACATGGCGCGCTACATCGCGAAGAACATCGTCGCCGCCGGCCTCGCCGAGCGCGTGGAGGTGCAGCTCGCCTATGCCATCGGCGTAGCTGAGCCGGTCTCTGTATTGGTAGACACCTTCGGCACCGGCACGATCGAGCCGAAGCAGCTCGAGGACCTGGTCCGCGCGAACTTTCAACTCACTCCCAAGGGCATCATCGAGAGCCTCAACCTGCGCCGGCCGATCTACAAGCAGACAGCTGCCTACGGCCACTTCGGCCGCACCGGTGCGGACTTTACCTGGGAGGCGACCGACAAGGCCGCAGCGCTGAAGGCTGGGGCCGCGAAGGCGGAGCCGGTCGTGGCGGCCCGCTAACCGCATCCCTCCTAGACCCCTCTACCGATCGAGCGGCAAGCCCTGTGGCGAGCCGCTCGATCTGCGTTTGGGCGCATTAGTATCCGCGGCGATGGCAACGCCAGCTATCATCACCGGTGACTCACGTGTCCACCGAACTTCCAGCCTCGCGCCTGCGCTTTCTCTTCACCGTATATATCGCAGCCGTCGCGCTCGTTACCTGCGCGTTCGCCTTGCAGCATGCGCGTGTGGCGCACCCGTGGGTCATCGGCGAGTGGCTTCTCAACTATAGCGGCGGATTCGTGCGGCGGGGGCTGCTTGGTGAGGGCCTGCTGCTGGCGCATCGCGCGACGGCTCTGCCGCTCGTAGGCCTGACAGCGGTGCTGCAAATCCTTCTCTACCTGGCCTTCTACGCGAGCCTTCTTCCGCTGCTGCGCGGTGTGCGATGGAGCCTGCCGCTGACTGCGCTGCTGGCCTCGCCCGCCACGCTGGCCTTTACCGTGCTCGATCCGCCGACCTCCATGCGCAAGGAGGTGCTGCTGTTCCTCGCGCTCTCGCTGCTCATCAACGCACTTCTTTTTTTGCGCCCGCGGCCGTGGCAGCTCAGCCTCGGCCTCTCGATCGCGGGCCCTGTGCTTCTGCTCACGCACGAAGCTCTCGCGGCCTTTCTTCCGTATCTGTTCCTGCCGCTGCTCGTGAAGAGCGCAGGCAGCCGCACCATCCCGCGGCTTCGAGACGCAGGCCGCGTTGCCCTGCTCCCACTGCTGCTGAGCGCGCTTGCTCTCGCCGCGGTGCTCACGCATCCCGGAGATCGTCGCCAGGCGCAAGCCGTCTGCAGCTCGGTGGGTGGGCATCTCGACGGGCCGCCCGGCGGCTTGTGCAACGGCGCAATCGCCTACCTTGCATTGACGCCGGCCCAGGCACGCGCAGAAACGCTGCGGGCGATCCACTTCTACAGCTATCGCACGCGCTATCCGGTGCCGATTCTGCTCACGGCGCTGCCCATCGTGCTGCTGGTCGTGAAACGTCTGAGGGCGGATCACACGCGAGCCGATCGTCTGCGCAGGCACCGCGGCGACCCTGCGACGCGCCGCCTGCTCCTCGTAACGGGGATCGCGGTCCTGGCCTCACTTCCACTCTTCTTCATCGCGCGCGACTGGGGCCGCTGGATCGAGATTCATGCGACCTGTCTGCTGCTGCTGTTTCTGTTGCTGGAGCGCTTGCCCCGCTCATCAGCCCAGACCTGCGAATCTCCGCTCGGCAGCGACGGTCTGCTGCTGCCGTTCACGACTGGTCCGCGCATGCTCCGCCTCGTCGCCCTCGCGCTCTATGCCACCTGCTGGACTCTGCCCGCCGTCGGCATCTTTCCCGGCCGCTTCGGATACATCGATCTGCTGCGTTACCTGCACAGCTACGGCAGCAAGCCTCATCTCTCCACGGCGGCTGCTTCGAGTGAAACTAAGTACCGTTAGCCGCTCGCAAATGCCATGAGCCGTTCCGCGCCTGGACCGCCCGCCGGCAATAATGCAACCGAAGCGCCCGTAACTTCGTCAAAACGAGATTAGCCACTTGCACTGCAAACTATTAGCCGGCTTTTTATAAGGCAGGAACGCATGCGCCTTCTCTCCGAATACGACATTCAGTTTCAGCTGCCCGCACCGACGGCGATGGTGGCCCTGCTGCACCTGCACCCCTCTCTCGACGCCCACCTGGTCGAGCCCGACACCCTGCTGATCGAGCATGTAGACGAGACCTCCACCACCGTCATTGAGCCCGGCATCTACCTGGACAGCTTTGGCAACCGGTGCGCCCGCTTCGCAGCACCGGCCGGCGGTCTGCGCCTGAGCGGCCGCAGCGTGATTGATATACCCGCCGAGCCCGACCCGATCCACATCGCCGCGACCCAGGCGCTGGTTCACGATCTGCCTCCCGAGACCCTGCAGTTCCTGCTCTCCAGCCGCTACTGCCAAGTGGACCAGATGAGCGGCATTGCCGGCGACCTCTTCGGCTTTACCTCGCCCGGCTGGGCCCGCGCTATCTATATCCGCGACTGGGTTCACAACCACGTCGCCTTCAACTACAAGATGGCTCGCCCGACCAAGACCGCGCTTGATGTATTTACCGAACGCGTGGGTGTCTGCCGCGACTTCCAGCACCTCGCCATTACGCTGAGCCGCGCCATGAACATCCCCGCCCGCTACGTGACCGGCCAGCTTGGCGATATTCGCCACCACTACTCGGGCCCGGGCGACTTCTCCGCCTGGTACGAGGTCTTCCTTGACGGCCGCTGGTGGACCATGGATGCCCGCCACAACGACCAGCGATACGGGCGCATCCTGATGGCGACCGGCCGCGACGCCACTGATGTTGCGTTGACCACCAGCTTCGGCGTCGCCAACCTGACCCACTTCTACGTCGAGTCCAACGAGATCGACGAGCAGGGCAACAAGCTGCCGGTTCCGCCCAATCCCGAGTTCGCCCGCTACGCGCCCGCGCCTATCATCACGGCCTGAATCGCTCCGTCTCTCCGCCTATACTTGGACCAGTTCACACGGGCCTGCGCCTCTCCGCGCAGCGCCTCGTCAAGGAAGTGCATGGCCGCTCTGATTGAAGCAATCAACATCAAACGCAAGTCTGTCTTTGAGTTTGAAAACGCTCCGTACGCCTGCCTGGACGCGGAGATCAGCTCTCCGACCGCGCGCGGCGGGCAGACGCTTGTTCGCCTTAAGATGCGCAACCTGCTCACCAGCGCCGTATTTGAAAAGAGCTTCAAGGCCGGTGACAGATTCAAGGAGCCCGACCTGGTGCTGGTGC
This sequence comes from uncultured Acidobacteriaceae bacterium, assembly GCA_964244225.1. GTDB lineage: Bacteria > Acidobacteriota > Terriglobia > Terriglobales > Acidobacteriaceae > Edaphobacter. Next base: position 3,522 of record CAXTJC010000009.1, on the reverse strand, counting down.
CGGCCTCGTATCTCTACAGCGACAACGACGGCTCGCACTTTCTCGACCAGGAGAGCTACGAAACCCTCACGCTCGCACCCGAGACCATCGGCAACGCGCTCGATCTGCTGATTGAAGGCGCCCTGCTGCAGCTGCACAAGTACAACGGCAACCCCATCGGCTTGCAGCTTCCCATCTTCGTCGATCTCGATGTGGCCTATACGGAGCCCGGCGTGCGCGGCGACTCCTCGAGCGGCAGCGTCACCAAATCCGCCCGGCTCGAGACCGGCCTCGAGATCCGCGTGCCGCTCTTCATCAAGCAGGGTGAGAAGGTCCGCGTGACAACCGAGACCCGCGAGTTTGCCAGCCGCGCCTGATCGCGCGCGACACTAAGCATTTCTCCTGAAGGTGTACCCCGGGCCACATCAGCCCATGCCATTTTCTCTCAAGGAAAATGGCCTCCACTGCAATCGAACAGCGGCACAGCATCAGGAGAAATGCTTTAGATAGCTTTCATGTAGGTCGTGTACATCCGGTCGCCGATCTCCGGCCATGGCACAAACCGCCGCGGTCCGGTTGGCGTTTTCACCGTCCACTCGCTTTCGGAGCTCTGCTCCGCGCTTAGCAGCGAATCCGCAGACAGACTCAGCACGCCACTCTCCCATGCATCGCGGATCGCGAACAGAACCTGCGGCCCGCGCAGCAGCGCCACCGTCTCCAGGTGCATCGGCCCGCCGTTCATCGGCAGCGCCTCCAGTCGCAGCGCCATCGGCAGCGTGAGGGTCAGCTCGTCGCCCTGCCGCCAGACCCGTTCTACCCGCGCGAATCCCAGTTCAAGCGTCACCGGCACACGCTCGCCATTTACCGCGATCGTCGCAGCGCCGTTCGCCCAGGCCGGCACACGCAGCATCATGCGTAAGGGCACCGTCCGCGGAGCCGTCGCGAGCCGCAGCATCACGCGGCCATCACGCGGATAGTCGGTCGTCTGCTCCAGCATCAGCGTGTTCGCGCCCTCCTGCCAGCGCAGCGCGGAGGGCTGGTACAGGTTGACCCACACCGCGCCGGGCTCCCGCAGATAGCCGTTGATCCCGTAGTCCGCCGCCAGCTGTGGCTGCGTGCCGGAGCAGCACGGCCAGCGATGCACGCTGTAGATCCGCTTCGCCATGACGTTGTAGTCCGCGTAGTAAAAGGAGCGGCCATCCGGCTCGAGCGGCAGCGAGCCCAGCGCCGCGTTGTGGATCACCCGCTCCATGCTGTCGCCATAGCGCCCATCCCGCGTGGCTCGCAGCAGATACCGCGTCAGCTTGGTATGGGCGTAGCTGCCGCACGGCACCTCAAAGCTGTTATGCGTGTTGGTCAGGCTTGCCGCGAGCTGGTTGTAGCCCGGCTTGCGAAACAGCTCGTCCGGCCCCCACCCGCCGGTGACGAAGCTCTGCGCCTCAACCATCGCAAACGCATTCGTCGCGGCCTTCAGGTGCATCGTGCTGCCGTCGACGAAGTACGCCTGCATCGCGGAGCAGAGCGAGTTCAGATAGCTGTACGCGTGCCGGTCAGAGAGCCGGTTCTCTCCGCGCGCCAGCGGAGCAAAGAAGTCCTCATCCTCAAGGTACGTCCTCGCCATGCGCCGGTACTGCACGCCCGCGCCGGCGCTCGCCGCACGGTAGAGATTTTCGGGCAGGGTGTAGCTCTCGTCCCACATGTACGAAGCGTCCTTGCCCACCGCCCATTGCCGGTCGCGCTCGATCGGCCGCCCCGGCAGTGAAGGCGTCGCCGCCCGCGTCACTCGATCAAGCGTCTCCCATGCCCGCGTGTCTCCGGCCAGCAGATGCGCATCCACCAGGCCGCCCACCAGCTTTTCGTAGCTGTAGGCAGGGAAGCGCGTCTGCGCAAAGTACTCCGGCGTGATCTCCGCACGTAGAGAGTCATGCAGCCGTTGCACACGCTCCGCCATCGCCGTCTCGCCGACCGGAGATCCCGCATGCAGGCGCGCCAGCGCTGAGGTCCACTGCCCAAACGTCGACGCCGGCGCGAAGCCCGCATCGTCATGGTGGAAGTCGAAGTCGGGCTTCCACTCGTACCATCCGCCCAGGTTCGCCCCCAGGCTGGCAGCCGGGTTCGGCCCATAGCTCATCTGCCGAAACGGCTTCATCAGGCTGTTCTCGTCCAGGCCCATCAGGACGCTGCCTGCCTGCGATCGCTGTGCGCTCTCGAGCCTGCCGCGAACCTCCACCTGCTCATGCCCGAACTCCGCCAGCGGGGCCGCAGCCGCCTGCGACACCGGCCTGCCATGCAACACTGTTTCCGCACGCCCACTGGCCGCCGCAACCGTGCTCACCGCTGCGATCCCGCGCAGCATCTTCCGTCGCGTCAGCTCCAAAACTCACTCTCCCGATCGCGCCCTGTTTTGAGGGCACGCCATTCAGCCTACGCCTGTGCCGCACCGCTCTGCGATTCGTACTTGCAGCGCCCAATGACTTCTCCTCGCAAACCGGAGTGTGGCCACGCAGCCGTCCGCGGCACCATACTATCTATGGCCACCTTCTCCATGCCCGCACCCACTCCAACCCGCATTCCACCCACCGGCGACTTCGCCGGCAAAGCCTGGCAGCAGGTGCTTGCCCGTGACCCGGCCGGCGACGGCCAGTTCGTCTACGCCGTCCGGTCCACGAAGATCTTCTGCAAGCCGTCCTGTCCCTCGCGCCGGCCCACCCGCCGCAACGTCAGCTTCTTCACGCTTCCGGCCGAGGCCGAGGCCGCCGGCTATCGCGCCTGTCTGCGCTGCAGGCCCAACGAGAACGCCGCCGCGCCCGACCCGCTGATCGCCGCTCTCGCCGCCGCCACCGGCTACATGCAGCAGCACGCCCGGCACGCGGTCAGCGCGCGCGTTACGCTGGCATCGCTTGCGGCTGCGATCGGGATCGACGAGGCGACGATCGTGCGCGCCTTTGAGCGCATCCTGGGCGTGACGCCGGCGCAGTATGCGCGCAGCCATCGCCTGAATGCCTTCCGCGCGAGCCTGCAGCCGCCATCGCTCAATCATGCCGATCATGCCCAGGCTCCCACGAAGGCCACCGCGCCGGCCGCCACGCCCAGCATTACCGAGGCACTCTACGCCGCCGGCTTCGGCTCGTCGTCGCGCCTCTATGAGAGCAGCGCCGAGACCCTCGGCATGACGCCCTCCACCCTGCGCAGCGGCGGCGCCGGCGCGACCATCCACTACACGCTCGCGCCCGGCCCGCTTGGCCGCACCCTTATCGCCGCGACCGCGACCGGCATCTGCGCGATCGCCTTCGGCGACTCCGACCCGCAGCTCCGCGCCGACCTCGAGACCCGCTTTCCCAAGGCCGCGCGCCGCCAGATCTACGATCCCGCGTCGCTGCTTCTTAAAGATCGCGACGCGTCCGGCGAACAAGAAGGCTACGACGAAAGGACCGCGCGCTGGCTCGCCGAGGCCTCGCGTTTTGTGCTCGCCGCGCTCTCTGAGAGCCCGCTCGCCCGTAACTTTCCGCTGGATGTGCGCGCCACCGCCTTCCAGCAGCGCAT